>VAZU01000241.1:3508-7699 GCA_005884745.1 Alphaproteobacteria bacterium | reverse complement strand
TGGCGCGCGGTTGCCGACTACGGCTTCATGGAGCGTCCGGATGTCCCGGCGTTGCTGAAATTTGCTCACGGGCTGGGCTGCAGGATCGACCTGGATGACGTGACCTATTACGTGGGTCACGAGACCCTCGTCCCCCGCGAGGACCGCAGAGCCCTGCCGCGCTGGCTGGAGGCCATGTTCGCGTTCATGCAGCGCAACTCCGCTCATGCGACGGATTACTTCCGGCTACCCTCGAACTCGGTCGTGGAGATCGGACGCCAGATTGCCATTTGATTGCCGTGCGCCTGATCCACGTTGAACTTGCGTCGCACGAGCGGATGCCGCGGAGGGCGGAGACGCCGCGCGCCCCGCCCCGGCGAGCGCGGGCAAAATCAGCGCGCCTCGCCGGAAAAGCTTTGCTGCAAATCCGTCAGCCGGCCGAGCGCGGCCGACGGTAGCGGCCCGTTTTGCACGGCGGCGAGCGCCGCTTCGAACTGCTCCGGCGTCGCCATGCCGACCAGGATCGTGCCAACGGCCGGATGCGAGATGGCGAAGCGGGTCGCGGCTTCGGCGAGGTTTTGGGCAAAGCCTTGCTCCACCAGCGGCATGAGCCGCCGGGCGCGCTGAAGATCGCCGTCATAACTCGTGGCCGAGCCGATCGGCGCCGGCGGCGGGCTCGCGATCGGGTGGCGCTCGGCGGAGCCCGACAGCGCGCCGCCGGCGAGCACGCGGATGCCGATCACGCCGACGCCGGCCGCCCGGGTGTGGTCGAGCAGGAGACCATAGTCCTGCGCCGGATAGCGTGGCGGCAGCGCCGCGCCGGCGGAAGGATTGAGCATGTTGTAGGTGACCTGGGCGCTGTCGATGACGCGCGCGTCGATCACTTGGCGCAGCGCCGCGGTGTCGCCGACCGCGGTGATGCCCAAGAAGCGGATCATGCCCCTTTCGCGCAGCCGCTCGAACGCGGGCACCACTTGGTCGAGCACCTGTCGGACGCCGAGCGATTCGCCGCCGCCCTCGACCGTGATGGAATTGTGCAGGTGAAAAATGTCCACCCGCTCCATGCCGAGCCGCCGCAGGCTGCCCTCGAGGGATTTGGCTACCGCCTCGTCGATGCGGGCGAAATCGGCGGCGGGCAGCCGCACCTTGGTGCCGACGATTGCGCTTTCGGGCTTGAGCTTCCTGAGCGCGCGGCCGAGATTCTTTTCCGACTCGCCGTCGCCGTATTGGACCGCGGTGTCGAAATAATTGACGCCGGCTTCGAGCGCCCGGGCGATCGCCCGCTCCTGGTCGGCCGGCGCGCCGCGCACCATCAGCCCGCCCACCGCGCCGCAGCCGAACCCCAGGATCGAGATCCGCAGGCCGGTCCGGCCGAAGTTTCGCATCTCCATCGGGGTCTCCTCATTCATCATTCATGGCCGACGAGGCAAAATGCGCGGGCTAGTTTTACTTCGCATCCGGCTTCTTGGCAGCCTGCTGGAGCTGCTCGATGCTCGTTTTCAAATTTGCAACATTGGTTTGCAGACCGGCAACATTGGCCTGCAGGCCTGCGACGGCTCGCTTGAGCTCGCCGATCTCGGCATTGGCGGCGCTCAGTTTTTGCTGCATGTCGGCCGCATTCTTGGCGATCGATCGGTTGAGATATTCGATATTGCTCTGGAAGCAGCCGGTGCGCTTGTCCAATCCGCTGGTCTTGGTGCAGTCCTCCATGCCGGCGATGTCCTGCGCCTGCGCCGGATGCAACGCCAACACGGCTGCGGCGATGAGCAAAGCGATCATCGGATGCATGTCGCCCTCTTGCTTGCGTTTGCGCCTCAGCGCCGGTGCGGATCGGAGCGGCCGGAACCGCATGAGGCTGTCGAGCATCACGAGGGGCCACAAAGCGGCTTGTTCGAGGTTCTCAAGGCGGCCGGACAAACCTGGCCGGACCCGCCGTGGTTCGAATGGACACTACCGCGGAATCAGGCCGACCGGGACAGGCCGCCCACGATCACCCGCAATTGCGGCCTGGGGCGCGAGGATCGAACGGCGCCGCCGTTCGCGACCAGGCGCAGGATCGATCCGGATTCCAAGAGCGCCAGCGTCGCCCCGAGCTCGGCCGCAATGATCGCCGGGCGCGTGTTCGAACGGGCCGCACGCCGGCACTGATCGATTGCGGCCGCGAGCAAGCCGATTTTTGCCGATTCCTGGCGTTGACTGGCCCGCAGCTCGAGCTTCAGCGCCTCGTAGAGCTGGGAAGCCAGCAGCGCCGCATGCACGGCCGAGCCGCCGGTCTCGACGATTCGTGTCGCCGCCTCGACCACGCTCCGCGCCGTGCGCAGCAGATCCGCGGACAGGTTGCAGCCGCTCATCGCAGCCTCGCAGGCCGTTCGCCTGCTGATTATCTGATTCGCGGCGCGGACTGGAGAGGGAAGGCGCGCGTTCCCCAGGCAATACGGTCCCCATCCGGCTTGGTGCGAGCCACAATCTCCTCCCTCCCCCCTTGTGGGGGAGGGATGGGGAGGGGGGTATTTGTTTGATTCTGCGGGATCAGACCCCCCTCCCGTCTCGCGCGCATAGCACGCGAGACGACCTCCCCCACAAGGGGGGAGGTAACCGGAGCAAGCTGATAAGTGAGGTCAGTGCTCCGGCTTGGTCTCGAGCGCGCTCGGGCGCGTGAGCAGCCGCTCGGTCCAGGCCGCGACCGCGGGCGGCGGCTCGATCTCGGCGAGCGGCAGGAACTCGAGGAACGGCAGATAGCAGAGATCCGCGAGCGTGAATCGATCGCCCACCAGGAATTTTCCCCCGCCGAGCTGGCGCTCGACGACGGCCAGATGTTTCTCGACCTCCGTCTTGGCCTGCGCCATTGCGGTTTCATTCCAACGCTGCTTCGGCAGAAATCGCTTGGGAAAGATGATCGCCGCCCACGGCCGCGTCATCTGCAGATCGCAGAGCTTCATGTGCATATCGACGAGCGCGCGGCCCCGCGCCTCGGACGGAGCCAGGGCCGGAATCGGGTGCGTGGCTTCGAGATAGTCCAGGATCGCGGTCGACTCATAGAGCACGAAACCATCCTCCTCGAGCGTCGGCACGCGGCCATAGGGATTGAGTGCCAGATAGGGGGGCTCCCTGTGCTTGCGCGCCGTCATGTCGAGCGGGACAGGCTCATAAGAGATCTGCTTCTCGATCAGCGCGATCAGCACCCGGCGCGAATAGGTCGAGAGCGGATGGTAGTGCAGCTTGATTGCCATGGCGAAGCTCCCCGATCGGCCGCCTCAAATCTGCGCATGCATGCACATCAAAGCGTCTCGACAGCACCTTTGGGCGGCAAGTCTGTTGTATTTATGCAACGATCAAACGAAATCGTCATCCTAAAAACACGACACCGCAATCGCACTTTGACGCTGGGGCGCGAATCAGCGCGGCTTAAGAGCGCGAGGCGTCACCTGCTCTGTTCTCTGGCATCGGATTTGCACCGTTGCCCGTATCGGAAAAGAGGGGTGAAAACGATGCTCACCGCTTTGATTCTCGTGTGCTCGCTGGCGATCACGCCGGAGCTGCGCAACTGCGATCGTAACAATGCCTTGCAGGTGCTCCAGGTGCCGGAGCAATTCGGCAACCCGGTCATGTGCATGATGCGCGGGCAGGCGTATCTCGCCGGGACCTCGATCGGCCAGGAAATGAAGGAGACCGAGCAGGTGAAGGTGCTGTGCATTCGCAGCGGCAACCTGCTCGGCAAGATCGGCTGACCTCGGCCCTCGGCGGCGCTGGTTGCGATCGGCAGTGCGGCAATCTCCACCTCTCCCCGCCGGGGAGAGGGAACCTGCTCTCGCAGCTGCCCGTAAGCCGGCCGACCGCCGCCGCCATCAGCACGCTTCGACGTGGCGTGCCTTGCAGGTGCGCAGCACTTCGTCGGGATCGCGCTTCCACCAATTGTTGGCCGAGAAGATCTCGACCTCGTGGAAGCCGCGATAGCCGGCTCGCTCCATCAGCCCGCGGATGCCGCGGATGTCGATCACGCCGTCGCCCATCATGCCGCGGTCCGTCAGCAGGTCCTTGGTCGGGGACAGCCAGTCGCAGATGTGGAAGCCGAGCAGCCGGCGCGCGGGCGTAGCCGCGATGCTACGCGCGAGCTCCGGATCCCACCAGACGTGATAGACGTCGACCGCGATGCCGACCCCCTCGCCGAGCCGTTCGCACAGCGCATTCGCCTGCGCCAGGGTGTTGATGCAG
>VAZU01000241.1:0-3339 GCA_005884745.1 Alphaproteobacteria bacterium | reverse complement strand
GCCGCCTCCTCGATCGCGCGCCGGTTCTCCTCGATGGCGGCGGCAAGCCCGGGGCGGCCCCGCGCGGTAAAGAATCCGCCGCGGCAAAGCCCGGTCACGGCCAGTCCTGCGTCGCGGATCCGCCGCTGCGTCTCTCTCAGCCCGAGCTCGGCGATCTGGTCGCGCCAGGGCGCGATGCCGCGGATGCCGTGGCGCTCGCAGCCGGCGATGATCGCATCGAGCTTCCATTGCGCCCGCACGGTCGCGGTGTTGAGCGAGAGCAGCGCAGGGTCGGGATGATTCACGCTTCGATGCCGTTGGTCGCCAGCAGCGTGCGCATGCGGCGGGTGGCGAGATCCGGATCGCGCAGCAGCTCCGCCCGGTCGGCAAGGCGGAACAATTCGGACAAGTGCAGGATGTGACGCGCGCTGTGCTGGCCGCCGACCATCACGAAATGGTCCTGGTGTCCGTTGAGCCACGCCATGAACACCCGAAAATGTGCCGCGACAACGGTACGGTCGGGGCGAGGATCTTCTCGTAAGCGGTGCGGTCGCAGCGAGCGAGCGCGGTCAGCGCCGCGGATGCCGCCGGCGCGATGGCGTCGAAGATGCCGAGCAGGGCGTCGGAATGGCCGTGCTCGTCGCCCGCGATCAGCTCGGCGAAATGGAAATCGTCGCCCGTGTACATGCGCATGCCGCGGGGCAATCGCCGGCGCATGGCGATCTCGTGCTCGCCGCTGAGCAGCGAGATTTTCACGCCGTCGATCTTTTCGGCATTGTCGGCCAGCACGGCGAGGCAGACGTCCATCGCCGATTTTAGATCTTCATGGCCCCAATATCCGGCGAGCGCCGGATCGAACATGTCGCCGAGCCAGTGGATGATCACCGGTTGCCGCAGCTGCGAAAGCACGCGCGCGTAGACTTTGGCATAATCCTCCGGGGTGCGCGCCGCCGCGGCGAGCGCCCGGCTCGCCATCAATACGATGCGGCCGCCGAGCTTTTCGATCGCCGCGCATTGCTCCTCGTAGGCGCCGATCACGTCGTCGATGCCGACGTGCGGCCCCGGCGGCAAGTGATCGGTGCCCGCCCCGCCGAACACGATGGCGCCCGGGACCGCGGCCGCCGCCGCGACGCTGCGCCCGATGAGCTCGAGCGACGTCGGCCAATCGAGGCCCATGCCGCGCTGGGCGGTGTCCATGGCCTCGGCCACCGCAAAGCCCAGCCGCCACAGATGCTGGCGGTACGCGATCGTGGCCTCCCAATCGATCGCCGGCTCGACCCAGGGATCTTTCCCGGACAACGGATCGGCGACCACATGCACGGCGGCAAACGCCCGGCGGTTGAACGGCCCCGCGGCGACCGCAGGAAACGGACTCGGGGCGCCGGTGCGGTAGGGCTCGAGCCGACGCGAGGATGTCGGCAGCTTCAGGCTCGCCATGATCAAACCTTCAGCTCGGGGATATCGACCCAGCGCCGCTCGGCCCAGCTCCGCTGCCCGAGCTCGGCGAGTTGCACGCCCTTGGCGCCGGCGAGCAGATCCCACGGAAACGGCTCGCCCTGCGCGACGTGCCGCAGGAACAGCTCCCATTGCGCCCGGAAGGCGTTCTCATACGGATCGTTGTCCGGGATCTCCTGCCAGCCGGCGAAGAAGTCGATGGTCTGCGGGATGTCGGGATTCCACACCGGCTTCGGCGTCGCCGCGCGCGGCTGGATATAACAGCGCCGCAGGCCGGCGACCGCCGAGCCCAGCGTGCCGTCGACCTGGAACGTCAGGAGATCGTCGCGCCGCACCCGGGTGCACCACGAGCCGTTGACATGCGCGATGATGTTCCGGTCGAGCTCGAAGGTCGCGTAGGCGGCGTCATCGGCGGTGGCGGCGTAGGGTTTTCCGTGCTCGTCCACCCGGTTGGGAATGTGGGTGGCGCCGCGGCAGCTCACGGCCTTGACGGCCCCGAACAGGCCTTCGAGCACGTAGCGCCAGTGCGCGAACATGTCGAGGATGTAGCTGCCGCCGTCTTCCTTGCGATAGTTCCACGACGGCCGTTGCGCCGGCTGCCAGTCGCCCTCGAACACCCAGTAGCCGAACTCGCCTTTCACCGCGAGGATGCGGCCGAAGAAGCCCGAATCGATCAGGCGCTTGAGCTTGCGCAGGCCGGGCAGCCACAGCTTGTCCTGCACGACCCCGTGCTTGACCCCCTTGGCGCGTGCCAGCCGGTAGAGCTCGAGCGCGTCCGCAAGATTGGTCGCAGTCGGTTTTTCGCAATAGATGTGCTTGCCGGCCGCAATCGCGCGCTTGACCGCGCCGACCCGCACGTTGGTCGCCGACGCGTCGAAGAAGATTTCGTAGCGAGGATCGGACAGCGTCGAATCGAGATCGGTGCTCCAGCGCTCCACGCCGTATTTGGCCGCCAGCTCGCGCAGCTTTTCCTCGTTCCTGCCGACCAGGATCGGATCGGGAAACAGCCGCCCGTCGTCGAGACGCAGTCCGCCTTCGCTGCGGATCTCCGCAATCGACCGCTCCAGATGCTGGTTGGTTCCCATCCGGCCGGTGACGCCGAACATGACGATGCCGATCCGCCGGGCGGCTTTTTCAGATTCGGATTTGCTTGCACGGATATCCATGTACGACTCCAATTCCTCTGGGTGCTTACTGCCGCGCAACGACCCGGCTATCTGATTTACGGCAAACCTCGAACGCATAGCGCTGCGCGGGCTCGTAGACGCCCATGGCGTTTGTCCATGGCTTGAGGTTCATCGCGGGTCGGGCCGGAATCGACATGGAATTGATCGGTTGGGTACATTGCGCGGTACCACAAGCAAGCGCGGCGTGCCACCGCGCCAAGGAGAGGAAGCCCAATGAATCGATCGCCCTTGCGGCTCTGGTGGCCGCTTCGCAGCATGGCCAACGACTACAAGCTCGTCGCCGACTATGTCGGGATCGAGAAGCCTTACGACGCCGAGGCCGCCTACACCGACGAGTTTCCCGACAAGAATCTCAAGATGGTCGAGGTGGCGCCGCCGACGTTCGAGTGAACTTACGGGTTACACGGCCCCGCGCAGGGGCACCCCACGACGCAAGGGCCTCGTGGGGACCCCGCGGCGCGCGGGGGGAGGGGAACCGCGCGATCTGGCGCGAGCAGTTGAAATGCTGATGGATCCGGCCAGTTTTCCGCGCCGCTTCGAGGACGTGGAATCGCTCGAGGCCTTCATGGCCCGGCCGCGCCGGGCGCTCGTCGAGGATCTCGCCGCCGTTCCCGGCGATATCCTGGTGCTCGGCGCCGGCGGCAAGATGGGGCCCACGCTCGCGCGGCTCGCCCGCAACGCGGGCAAACGCGTGGTTGCGGCGGCGCGTTTCAGCGAG
>VAZU01000240.1 GCA_005884745.1 Alphaproteobacteria bacterium | reverse complement strand
AATCCAACGGCACGGTCGGCGCGTCGGTGCTGCTGCTCGGCTCCCAGGACACGCTGGACGGGCTGAGGGCCGGTTCGCTGCGGCTCGCCCGGCGCTCGTTCAATTTCTCGATCCTCGAGGCGTCCACCAGCCGCGTCTACAAATGGAAACCGGCGCTCGGGGTGCACAAATTCGCCATCCGCGACGCGAAAGCGGTCGCGACGTTCAAGCCCGGCTTTGAAATCCCCGCCGGCGGCGACACTCAATGGGCGGCCGGCGGCGCGATCACGCCGGCGGCAGCCCGGATGGAGCCCAGCAAAAACGGCGCACAATCCGGGACGAGGAACTCGCGAAGAGATGCTGGATCAAATCCTCATTTGCATTTCATCGAAACAGAAATCTAAAGATGTATTTTGGCGAATTGAAAGGGCTCAAAACATTGATATTGCTTTGGAACTTTTATGAACAGGGGCCAAAAAATGGCTCTTTCCGCGGGGCTTGGGGTCAATCCTGTACCTTGACGTAGCTGCCGGGGGCGTCCTCGATCGGTTTGAACTTGCCGCCGCCGGGCTGTCGCGCCGGCAGTTCGGCCGGATCCTGGTCTTTGAGCCATTGCACCCAATCGGGCCACCACGATCCGGGCCGCTGCTCGGCCTTCTCGATCCAGCTCTCGAGGTTGCCGAGCGCGGGTCCGTCGCTCCAATAGGAATATTTCACCGGCTCGGGCGGATTGACGACGCCGGCGATGTGGCCGGATCCGGCCAGCACGAACTTGACCGGGCCGCCGAAGAATTTCGATCCCAGAAACACCGATTTGGCCGGCGCGATGTGGTCCTCGCGCGTCGCCAGATTGTAGATCGGGATGGTGACCTTGCCGAGATCGAGCGCCTCGCCGCCGATCACCATCGCGCCCTTGCTCAGCTTGTTCTCCAGATAGCAATTGCGCAGATAGAACGAGTGGTTGGCCGCGGGCATTCGCGTCGCGTCGGAGTTCCAGTACAACAGGTCGAACGGGAAGGGGGCCTTGCCCTTGAGATAATTGTTGACGACGTAGGGCCAGACCAAGTCGTTCGAGCGCATCATGTTGAAGGCCATCGCCATCTTCTGGCCCTCGAGATAGCCGGTCTCCTCCATCTGGCGCTCCAGCGTGCGCAGCTGCTCCTCGTCGATGAACACCAGAAGATCGCCCCCATAGGTGAAATCGACCTGTGCGGCGAACATGGTCGCCGAGAGGACGCGCTCGTCGCGCTTGGCCGCCATGTAGGCAAGCGTAGCCGCCAGCAGCGTGCCGCCGACGCAATAGCCGATGGTGTGGATCTTGTCCTCGCCCGTCACCTTTGTGACGACGTCGATCGCCTCGAGCGGCCCCTTGCGCATGTAGTCCTCGAAGCCGTTCTTGGCGAGCTTCGCATCCGGATTGACCCAGGAGACGACGAACACGGTCAGCCCCTGCGCCACCGCCCATTTGATGAAGGACTTTTCCGAGGTGAGGTCGAGGATGTAATATTTGTTGATCCAGGGCGGGACGATCAGCAGCGGCCGCTCGAGCACGGTCGCGGTCGCCGGCGCATACTGAATGAGCTGCATCAGCTCGTTCTGATAGATCACCTTGCCGGGCGTCACCGCGAGATTGCGTCCGACCTCGAACATCGAGGCATCGGATTGGCGGATTTTCAAGTGGCCGCCGCCCGCCTCGATGTCTTCGGCCAGCATGCGCATGCCGCGCACCAGATTCTCGGCGTTCGAGGACAAGGTTTCGCGCAACAGCTCCGGATTGGTCAGCACGAAGTTCGACGGCGAGATCGCGTTGGCGATCTGACGCACGTAGAATTCCGCCTTCTGGCGCGTATGCGGGTCGAGCCCCTCCGCGTCCTCGACCATGTGCTGGGCCCAGTCGGTGGTGAGCAGATAGGCCTGCTTCAAGAAATCGAAGAACTGGTTCGAGCTCCATTCCGGGTCGGCGAAGCGCCGGTCCTTGGGATCGGCCTCGGCGACCGGTTGCGCGGGCTCGCCCGCCATGCGCCGCATCGCCGAGGCCCACAGATCGAGATAGGTCCTGCCGATGCTGGTCTGCAGCTCCAGCGTTCGTTGCGGATCGCGCAGCCAATATTCCGCGACCTGGCCGAGCGTCTTGACCACTTCGACGACCTGTCTGCCTTCGCCGCTGACTTGCCCTTCCTCCCGCGGCTTGAGGTAGGCCGCGGCGGCCTTGCCGCTCTCCTCGATCAGGCGCGCAAAGTTGTTGGCGAGCTGCTCGATATTGACCACGGGCGCCGGCGCCGGCGGCGCGGGCCCTGCTTGCGCCGGCGCAACCAGGCTCGGCGAGGATTTCGTCACCCCGGCCTTCGGCGCCGGCTTTGCCACGCCGGCCACCGCGTCCGCGGCTTGCGCGAACGCGCTCGCCCGGTCCGGCTCGACCGTTTTGCCGTTGGTCTTCTTGCGGGGACGACGGGTCTTGTTCGGCACGCCGTTCTTGCGATCCTGTGGCGATTTCTCGTCCATGGCAGTGCCACCCGCGTCGCGTGGACCGGCGGTCCACGGTTTGGACATATTACCGGGATACGGCCCTGCCATCCATCCCGGAGACTTCGGGCAGGGCGTGAAAATCGGTTATAGCGCACGCATGGCGTCGAACCCGCAGTGCCGCCGTCGAGCGTCCGCCCGCCGTACCGGGGCGGTGCTCGCCTTCGCGCTCGCGACCTCGCTTTGCGCCTGCTCCTCCCTGGGCGATAACCTGCCGGCGCCGCTCGGGTTGCCCCAGGGCGCGCCGGAGCGTCCGGCGGTCCAGTCCGAGTTCCTGCCGGTTCACGAAATGCCGCCGGCACGGGACACCAAGCCGCTCACTGAGCAGGAGCGCAAGAAGCTCGAGGCCGATCTCGTGGAAATCCGCGATCGCCAGGAACAGCGTCCCGGCAAGGCTTCCTCAAAGCAACCGGCGGAAAAATCCTCGGCGGAGGGCCGAACCCCCGCCAAGCCGCCCGATTGAACGAGCGGCCGCTCGCGCCTAAAGCGTGATAGAGCCGGGAGGCCGGCGGCGCCCGATGAGGCTGGTGCACGCCGGGGAGTGACGAAACCATGCAAGAGTTCTTCCGGATCCGGCGCCTGCCGCCCTACGTGTTCGAGCAGGTCAACCGCGCCAAAGCCGCGGCGCGCAATGCCGGGGCCGACATCATCGATCTGGGGATGGGCAATCCCGATCTGCCGGCGCCGCTCCACGTCGTCGACAAGCTCAAGGAGACGGTCGGCAAGCCGCGCACGGATCGCTATTCCGCTTCCCGCGGCATCCCCGGCCTGCGCCGCGCCCAGGCGGCGTACTACCACCGCCGGTTCGGGGTGAAGCTCGACCCGGAGCGGGACATCGTGGCGACGCTCGGCTCCAAGGAGGGCTTCGCCAATGTCGCCCAGGCGATCATCGCGCCCGGCGACGTCGTCCTCGTTCCCAACCCGAGCTATCCGATCCACGCCTTCGGATTTCTGATGGCCGGCGGCGTGATCCGCTCGGTGCCCTCGGACCCCACGCCCTCGTTCTTCGAGGCGCTCGAGCGCGCGGTGATCCATTCGATCCCCAAGCCGATCGCCGTCGTCGTTTGCTATCCGGCCAATCCGACCGCCTATGTGGCGAGCCTCGAATTCTACCGCGATCTCGTCGCCTTCGCGAAGAAGCACGGCCTGTTCGTTCTTTCGGATCTCGCTTACGCCGAAGTGTATTTCGACGACCACCCGCCGCCTTCGGTGCTGCAGGTGCCGGGCGCGATCGACGTCACGGTGGAGTTCACCTCGCTGTCGAAGACCTATTCGATGCCGGGCTGGCGCATGGGTTTTGCGGTCGGCAACGAGCGCATCATCTCGGCGCTGGCGCGGGTGAAATCCTACCTCGACTACGGCGCGTTCACGCCGGTGCAAGTTGCCGCGACCGCGGCGCTCAACGGTCCGGACGAGTGCATCCAGGAGATGCGCGCGACCTACAAGCGCCGGCGCGACGTTCTGGTGGAATCCTTCGGCCGCGCCGGCTGGCCGATCCCGGCGCCGCGCGCCTCGATGTTCGCCTGGGCGCCGATCCCGCCGGTGTTCCAGCCGCTCGGGAGTCTCGAGTTCTCCACCCTGCTGGTCGAGAAGGCCGAGCTTGCGGTCTCGCCCGGCATCGCCTTCGGCGAGCACGGCGAGGGCTTCGTGCGCATCGCGCTGGTCGAGAACGAGCAGCGCATCCGCCAGGCCGCGCGCAACGTGCGCCGTTTCCTTG
>VAZU01000239.1 GCA_005884745.1 Alphaproteobacteria bacterium | reverse complement strand
CCCCCACCCGATCGCGCTAGGCGCGATCGACCTCCCCCTTTTTGGGGGAGGTAAAGCGAGCCCGCGGCACGCCCTTCCCCAATCGACAGCGCGGGAGCGCGGCGTTATGCCGGGGCGGCAGCACCGAGGTGGAGCAATGCCGGCAAGCGCTGTAATCCGGAACCCCGCGGCGGGCGCGGCGATCGTCATTGCGATCGTCGGCGCGGCGGCGATCCTCGGCGCCTTTTTCTTCCAATACGGGCTCGGCCTCGAGCCCTGCCCGCTCTGCCTCGAGCAGCGCATCGCCTATTATTTCGCGATCCCGCTGGCGCTGATCGTCGCATTCGCGGATTCGCGCGCCGCACCGCGCGCGCTCGTCGCCGCCGCGCTCGTGCTCATCGCGCTCGCCATGCTCCTCAACGCCGGCCTCGGCGTCTACCACGCCGGGGTCGAGTGGAAATTTTGGCCGGGGCCGACCGATTGCGCCGGGCCGGTGACCAGCCTCGGCCGCGCCTCCGACCTGATGCGGCAGCTGCGCAACGTCACAATCGTGCGCTGCGACGAGGCCGCCTGGCGCTTTCTCGGGCTGTCGCTCGCCGGCTACAACGTGCTGATCTCGCTGGCGCTCGCCGCAATCGCGATATGGGGGATGTTAGGAACGCGCCGTAGCCCTAACGCGTAGCCCGCATGGAGCGAAGCGGAATGCGGGGTTCCCGGATTGCGCGCCGGCTTCGCGGCGCTCCATCCGGGCTACGGCCTCGCCTGCCGGCGCTTACGGCTCGAGTACCGAATCCCAATAGAGATAGTCGAGCCAGCTCTCGTGCAGGTAATTCGGCGGGAACAGCCGGCCGTTGCGATGCAGGTGATGCACGCTGGGCTGGAACGGCATCTGCGTCGGCCACATGCCGGATTCCGCGGGCGTCAGATTGCCCTTCCTGAGATTGCAGTCCGAGCAGGAGGCGACCACGTTGACCCAGGTGGTATGGCCGCCGCGCGAGCGCGGCAGCAGATGGTCGAACGTGAGGTCGTCGCGCGTGCCGCAGAACTGGCACACGAACTTGTCGCGCAGAAAAACGTTGAACCGGGTGAAGGCCGGATGGGTCGAAGGCCGCACGAAGGTTTTCAGCGAAACCACGCTCGGCAGCTTCATCTCGATCGACGGGCTGTGCACCGCCTTGTCGTAATGCGCGACGATGTTCACCCGGTCGAGAAAGACCGCCTTGATGGCGTCCTGCCACGACCACAGCGACAGCGGATAATAGCTCAGCGGGCGGAAGTCCGCATTGAGGACCAATGCCGGCCAGCCGCTTGACGACACGTGCGCGTTCAAGTCTCCGCTCCTCCTTCCTGCTGCACAGCAGCATTGCCATAGTCTATAGGGACCATGACCGGATTGTGAAGCGGGGCGGCGCCTTGGCCCGCCAGATCGCCGCAGAATGGCCGATTCGGCTCAAGGCCGCAGCCCGAAGCGCTGCTCGAGAAATTCCCCGCCGTGCCGCAGTCCCTCGGCGTCGATGCCGTGCCCGATGCCATGGGAGAGATGCCATTCTGCCGGAATGCCCAGTGCGGCCAGCCCCTGGGCGGCCAGGAACAGCGCCTGCGCCGGAATGAGATCGTCCTGGTCGCCGTGCACCAGCAGCACCGGCGGGCGCGCGGAAATCTCGGCCGCCACCGCGTCGGGGCCTTGCTCCGGAAGCACCAGCAGGCCGGAATAGCCGACGATCGCCGCAGGCGCCGTGCGCCGGCGTAAGCCCACATGGAGCGCCATCATGGTGCCCTGGCTGAAGCCGACGAGCGCCAGCGCGCCGTCGCCGAGCCGGTGCCGCGCCAGCTCGGCGTCGAGAAATCGCTCGAGCCCCGGCGCCGCGGCATTGACGCCGCGCCAGCGCTCCTGCGGATCGCGAAACGTGAGGGGGAACCATTGCCGGCCGACCGGGGCTTCGGCGCAGGGCTCGGGCGCGTGCGGCGAGACGAAGGCCGCCTGCGGCAGCAGCGGCTGCCACGCGCGGCCGATCTCGATCAGGTCGTTGCCGTCGGCGCCGTAGCCGTGCAGAAACACGACGAGCTGCCGCGCGGGGCCTTGGGCACGCGGGGGGAGGCGCGGACCGTCGAGCGCAGCGGGCACGCGGATCTTCTCCTAATTTTTCGGATTGCGCGATCGCGATCGGATCGCGACCTGCGTTGCCGACGAAGCCGGTGTTCGGGCCGGTACCGGCGCGGCGTCGCGGCCCTTGACGGCGCGATAATAGGACCACAGCACCCGGGCCGCCACCCCGCGCCACGGGCGCCAAACTTCCGCCAGCGGCACCATCTCGCGCGAGCTCGGCCGGGTTTTGAGCGCGAACGCCAGCCGTGCCGCTTCCTGCAGCGCGAGGTCGCCGGCCGGCCAGGCGTCGGGATGGCCGAGGCAGAACAGCAAATAAATGTCCGCGGTCCACGGCCCGATGCCATGCAGCGCGGTGAGCGCCGCATGCGCTTCGTCGGCCGGACGATCGACCAGCGCCGCAAGGTCGAACGTGCCGGATTTGAGCGCCGAGGCGATCGATTTGAGGGTGCGGATCTTCGCCGCCGACAGTCCCGCGCGTTTCAGACGCGGCGCCCGGACGCGCAAAAAAGCGGCGGCGTCGAGCGGATCGAGCATCGCGGTGAGCCGGCCCCAGATCGCCGCCGCGCTCGCGGTCGAGAGCTGCTGGGAGACGACGATCGAAGCGAGCCCGGCAAAGCCGCCCTCGCGGCGGCGCAGCGGCGGCGCGCCGGCGATCGCCAGAATGTTCGCAAGACGCGGATCGAGCTCGATCAGCGCTTGCGTCGCGGTGTTCAGATCGGCCTCGGTGTGAATGAGGAAAGACATTGTAGCTCGACGTCGTGCGGCATGCGCGCTTCCCCTCTCCCCTTCCAAGTCGGATGTTTCCGACTTGGACCAATCATAAATGGCCAAACCCGGGAACACCCGGGGTTGGCTGGGAGAGGGTGGTCCGGAGCGAAGCGAGGGACCGGGTGAGGGGTAGCTTTAGATCCCGCCGAATGCAAAGAAACCCCTCACCCGCTCGGACCCTGGCGGGTCCTCGCCGCCCTCTCCCGCGTCCAAGTCGGATGTTTCCGACTTGGACCAATCCTATGATGGCCAAACCCGGGAACACCCGGGTTTGGCTGGGAGAGGGCACCCGAGCTGCCGGCTCAAATGGTGCAACCCGTCTTCCGCTTCGCGCCGAGCCCGAACGGCTATCTCCATCTCGGGCACGCGTTCTCGGCGCTGCTCAATCTTGACATGGCGCGCGCGTCCGGCGGGCGGCTGTTGCTGCGCATCGAGGACATCGACCGGGCGCGCTGCCGGCCGCAGTTCGAAGCGGCGATCTTCGAGGATCTCGCCTGGCTCGGCGTGACCTGGGAAGCTCCGGTGCGGCGCCAGTCGGAACATCTCGAAGCCTATCGCGCGGCGCTCGAGCGGCTCGAGGCCCGAGGCCTGATCTATCCGAGCTTCGAGACCCGGGCGGAAATCGCGCGACTCGTAGCCGAACGCGAGAGACGAGCGCCATGGCCGCGCGATCCCGACGGCGCGCCGCTCTATCCGGGCGATGCCAAACGGCTCTCGCTTGCCGAGCGCGCGGAAAAGATCGCGGCCGGCGCGCCGTTCGCACTCCGGCTCGACATGCGGCGCGCGCTCGCGCAAGCGGGTGCGCTCGATTGGAGCGCGACCGGCCGCGGTCCCGCGGGCGAGACCGGAACCATCGCGGCCGCGCCGCAAGCTTGGGGCGACGTGGTGCTCGCCCGCAAGGTAACGCCGACGAGCTATCATCTCGCGGTCGTGGTCGACGACGCGCTGCAGGGGATCACCCACGTGGTGCGCGGGGAAGATCTGTTCTGGTCGACCAGCGTTCACCGCCTGCTGCAGGTGCTGCTCGGGCTACCGGCGCCGACCTACCATCATCACCGGCTGATCCTCGATGCCGACGGCAACAAGCTGTCGAAATCGACGCAGGCGACCGGCCTGCGCGAGCTGCGCGCGCAGGGAGTTACGCCGGGTGAGATACGCAAGCTGGTCGGACTGCAGTGAATGCAAGGCACGGCTGGCGACGACGGTCATATACGTGTACAATACGTATATGACCAAAAAGCTCACCACCACCGTATCGGACGAAGTCTACGAGGGCCTCCACCGTCGTGTTGGGCGGCGCAAGATCAGCCGTTTTATCGATGATCTTGCGCGAAAGCACGT
>VAZU01000012.1 GCA_005884745.1 Alphaproteobacteria bacterium | reverse complement strand
CATTGCCTGCCGGGCTGGTGATCGCCGCGATCGACCTTGGTCCCGCTGTCCTCGCCCACACGCCACACAGCGTCATTGCCGCACCATACCATCGTGCCGACAGAGCGATCCGGTTTAATCAGGAGATCATCGACGAGCCGATCGCGATGGCAAAAGAGCCTGTCGAAGCCATGGGCGTGAATTACGTGGTTTTATGTAGTGGATTTCTGCGCAAATTGTCTCCCGGCGGCCTCGAGGAAGGACTGCTTGCCGGCACCGCCGTCTCCTGGCTCGAGTCCATCGCCAATGATAAGGACAAGGCGGAGCCGTTGCTTGATCACGAGGGACCCGATCGAACGCGTCGAACGCTCACTTGACCGCGTTCGCCACGTTGTTGAAAGTACCGGAAAGATTCGTGCCGACCAGCTGCACGGCGGTGATGATGACCACCGCAATTCCTGCAGCAATCAGTCCGTACTCGATGGCGGTCGCTCCGCCCTCATCGTGCATGAATCGCGACAATAGCGTCTTCATATTGGCTCCCTTGATCCGCTTGACTAGTCAAAGCGCCACCCGGAGAGCTCCACTACCTTGCCTCCCCTCTAGCGCGCTGGGGAGAGTAGCGGAGAACCTCTGCATCAATGTTTAATCCGAAGGCTGCAATCATATGCATCCAGCGTATTTGAATCCGGCATGATCCAAGTTGTCTGACGACCTGGTTAATGAAATATTCCGCGGCAAAGCAGCGCGGCGACCGCGGGTTAGACGGTCAATCCAGCAAGCGGAACGTCAAGCTGAAGAGATCGCTGGGAACAGCTGTAAGCTTGCCGGCGATTGAAAGCGCGACGGTTAGGGTCGCGGCCGACAAGATTGCAGCAATGAGAATGAGGCTGTATTTCAGCGCGGCGACACTCGAACCGTGATGGGCTCCACGGGGTGAGGCATGCCTCATGGCAATTTCCGACCGGCTATCTGCAGAAACGGAATGACTCCGGCCTTGTGCCGGAGCCATTCGTCGTGTCGACGTCAAATGAAATGGTTATTTGACCGCATTGGCTACGTTGTTGAACGTGCCGCTGAGGTTGGTGCCGACCAGCTTCACGGCGGTGATGATCACCACAGCGATGCCGGCGGCGATCAGGCCGTACTCGATGGCGGTCGCTCCGGACTCGTCCTTCACGAACCGCGAAAACAGGTTGTGCATTGGGTAGCTCCTTGATCCACGTGGCTGTCTGAAGCACCGCCCGGCGGACGTTATGAGCATCGCCCCATCCGAACGTCAGCGAACATAACTAGCAGCCCTTGCATCAACGTTAATCCGATCGAGCAATTCATCGGTATAGGTCTCGGTTGTCTTCGTAGTTAACGCAGCCTTGCGATCCGGCGCGAGCGGCGGCGTCCGCGCGACATTTGCATTTCGTTCACCCATTTGCAGTCAACTCGCAATCGAGCTGCGGTGGATGGGTGCGGCCCGACGGCGCAGATCGGGAGTGGCGTGATGGCGTGGCGTTACCGACGGCAGGCGATGGCGATGATGCTGCTCGCCGCCGCCCTGGTGCCGGCGGAGCGCGCGGGAGCCGCCGATACCATCGACGTCGTTCTCGATCAGGCGAAGATCGTCAAGCTGCCCGACCGGGTCGGCACCATCGTGGTGGGAAATCCGCTGATCGCCGATGTCTCGGTGCAATCCGGTGGGATGCTGGTCGTCACCGGAAAGGGTTACGGCCGCACCAACATCATCGTGCTCGACCGCGGCGGCAATGTGCTGGTCGAGAAGGTGGTGCAGGTGCAAGGCCCGGGCGCCGACGTCGTGGTCGTCTACCGCGGCAGCGAACGCGAGTCCTACAGCTGCGCACCCAAATGCGAGCGCCGCATCACGCTGGGCGACGCGCCGGCGTATTTCGACGCGACGCTGAACCAGGCCGGCAGTCGCGCCGGTCAGGCCATGGGCGGCGGACAGGCTCCGCAGCCGCAGCGCTGAGGCGCCGCGCTGCGATCGCCGCTCGCGACCGTCGCGAGGATGGTTGGCGAAATATCACCCCAGGGTTCCGCCGACGGCGGCTCGGAGGCGACATTTCGAAAACGCGTATTTTCGCTCATGGTTCTCGCAACGTTCATCGTTCCCAACATCCGGACCTATTTGATCTGGGCGAGGTCCAGTACGCCCACAATCCGACGTTCGGCTACGTGCTCACCGCTACGTTCACGCTCAAGAGCGAGATGGACATGGCCCGCGGCTATCGAGCATGGCGACGCGCGTCAATTCCCGAAGGCCCCCGCCGGCTTCACGGGATCGGCAGCGCGGTCGTCGACTTGATCTTCTCCATCGCGAACCGCGACGTCACGTTCTTGAGCGGCACCGCCGCGATCAACCTCTTGTAAAATCCGTCGTAGCCCTGGATATCGGTCACCACGACGCGCAGCATGTAATCGACGTCGCCGGCCATGCGGTAGAATTCCATCACTTCCGGCATCGCCTCTACCACTTCGGCGAAATGCGTGAGCCAGGCCTGGCTGTGGTCCCCGGTCTCGATCGAGACGAACACGGTGACGCCGAGCCCGATCTTTTCCGGATCGACGATCGCGACCCGCTTCTGGATCACGCCCTCGGCCTCGAGCCGCTGGATCCGCTTCCAGCACGGGGTCGAGGACAGGCCGACGCGCTGCCCGATCTCGGCGACCGAAAGCGAGGCATCGGCCTGCAGCACGGCGAGGATTTTTCGGTCGATGGCGTCCATCCGGCTCATGGCTGGCCCCCCTTGCGGCGAGCGCCGCTTGAGGCTGATTATGACGGGGAAGATTATTCTATCACAAGAATACTTTCGATTGTGCTTGAGCCAAGATAAGCAACTACAACGCGGCACTGCCATGATTTCGCCAGCCGATGATCTTCCAGCGGGTGACCGCCCTGCGGTAGCAGCCAGGTCCGAGGGCCGGCATCGCGTTGTCATCGTCGGCGGCGGATTCGGCGGCCTGGAGGCGGTCACCGGGCTTGCCGGGACACCGGTGAGCATCACCCTGATCGACCGGCGCAACCACCACCTGTTTCAGCCGCTGCTCTACCAGGTCGCGACCGCGTCGCTGGCACCCTCGGAAATTGCCTGGCCGATCCGTTACCTCGTGCGCGGGCGACCAGAGGTCACAACCATGCTTGCCAATGTGGTCGGCGTAGACGCCAATGCCCGCCGCGTCCTCCTCGATGACGGTCGCGCCTTGCCCTACGACACGCTCATCCTCGCGACCGGGGCCCGCCACGCCTACTTCGGCCATGACGAATGGGAGACATTTGCGCCGGGTTTGAAAACCCTGGAGGACGCCACGACCGTCCGCCGGCGTATCCTGCTCGCCTTCGAGGCAGCGGAAAGCGTGACCGACCCTCGACGGCGCGCCGCATTGCTGACCTTCGTCATCATCGGCGCCGGCCCGACCGGCGTGGAACTGGCCGGCACGATCGCGGAATTGGCCCGCGTCACCTTGCCGCCGGACTTCCGCAACATCGATACCCGGACGGCGCGCGTCATTCTGATCGAGGCCGGGCCTCGGGTGCTGGCGGGCTTTGCCGAAAACCTCTCGGCATATGCGCACCGCTCGCTTGAACGCCTCGGCGTCGAGGTCGAGCTCAATCAACCGGTCTCCGAATGCTCCTCCGACCGCGTCGTCTTCGGAGGCCGCGGTGTTGAGGCCAGGACCATTATCTGGGCCGCCGGCGTAAGGGCGTCGCCGGCGGCCGAATGGCTCGGCGCGCCAGCCGACCGCGCCGGCCGAATCATGGTTCTTCCGGATCTCACGGTTCCGGGACGGCCGGAAATCTTCGCCATCGGCGACACGGTGACGATCGCGGGCCCCGATGGACACCCGGTCCCCGGCATAGCGCCCGCCGCAAAACAGCAAGGGCGTTACGTCGCCAGGGTCATCAAAAGCCGCCTGCGCGGAGACACGACGCCCCATCCCTTCCGCTACAGACATGCGGGCAGCTTGGCCACGATCGGCAAGCGGCTCGCCGTAATCGACTTCGGCCGTTTCAAGCTCCGCGGCGCCCTGGCGTGGTGGATTTGGGGCTTCGCGCACATCTACTTTCTGATCGGCTTGCGCAATCGGCTGAGCGTTGTCCTCAACTGGCTGTGGATTCACACCCGCGATCAGCGCAGCGCTCGGTTGATCACCCGGGGACAGCAAAGTGCGGACAGGTCTCCGCCTGAATAGCAATAAGCGGGGTCGCTGGATTCGACGGCAATGATGCCGCCGTACGCCGAACAAATCCGAGGGTTTCATGCACATCTCGCGCTCGTTGGAACAGCCGGTTGGCGAAGCCATCACGTTTGACCGGTTTCTCGCCGTCGACATCCGCGTCGGCACGATCGTTGCGGCGGAGCCGTTCCCGGAGGCGCGCAAGCCGGCGCTGAAGCTCGTCATCGATTTCGGACCTTTCGTCGGGCGCAAGCGATCGAGCGTGCAGGTCGTCAAGCACTACCGGCCGGAAGCGCTCGTCGGCCGCCAGGTGGCGGCAGTCGTCAACTTTCCGCCGCGGCAGATCGGAAAGTTCATGTCCGAGGTGCTCACGCTCGGCTTCCCGGACGCCGACGGCGAGGTCGTATTGTTCGCGCCGGACCACAAGGTCCCGGACGGCGGCCGCATGTTCTAGGCGCGAGCACTCTCTCTCGCCGCCGCAAGCTCGCGGCCAGCTCCGCGAATTCAGGATCTTGATGTTTCGGCGATGCCGACTCGGGGCCTGGACCGGGCAGGCGCTTCTTCCTCCATCCAGGCGCGGATGAGGTGGTAGGCGATGGCGACCGGCGGCGGCGTGGCGAATCGCTCGGGATGTTTTCGCATCAGCATTTGCGCGACTTCGGCGCGGTCGAACCAGCGCGCATCCTCGAGCTCGGTCTTGTCGATCGCGAGCTCGGTCGAGCGCGCGGCGGCGTGGCAGCCGATCATCAGCGACATCGGAAACGGCCAGGGCTGCGAGGCGAAATAGCGCACGTCGCCGCAATCGATTCCGGCCTCCTCGCGGACCTCCCGGCGCACCGCGGCTTCGATCGTCTCGCCCGGCTCGACGAAGCCGGCGAGGCACGACCACATGCCCGGCGGAAATCGCGACTGGCGCCCGAGCAGGCAGCGCTCGCCGCTCGTCGCCAGCATGATCACGACCGGATCGGTGCGGGGAAAATGCTGCGCCGCGCAGGCCGGGCAATCGCGGCGCCAGCCGCCCTGGACCGTGCGAGTGAGGGCCCCGCAATTGGCGCAGAACCGATGCCGCGCATGCCAGTGCAACACGGCCTTCGCCTCGGCGAGCGCGGAAAGATGCTGGGTCTCGACCAATCCCTGGACGGCGATCGAGCGCAGGTCGGTGAGCAACAGGTCGGTCTTGGCCTTGAGCGCCTCGATCTCGCCGGCATCGATCGCAATGCCGAACCGGCCGGCGCCCCCGACGGTGCCGAGGAACACCGTTTCCCGGACCGGAGCCAGGCCCTGCGCCTGCGTCAGGGCGAACAACGGATCGTTCCCCGCCTGGCCTTGCCGGAGCACCACGAGGTCGCCGCACACGACGTAGGCGCCGGCGTCGCCGCGGCCCGCCAGCTCGGTCAAGAATTCCGCGTCGCTCCGGCGTTCGCTCAGACGCTCGACCGGGTCCGCGGTATAGCCGAGCCGCGGCTTGGGGCCGAGGTCGAAAGGAGACATCGATGGGGCTCCGGCGGGCGGGATTTTTCGACCGTGGCATGAAGGCAAGTTCGGCGCAACGTGGCGGCGCGGCCCGGAACGGCGGGGAAGATCGGCGGAAAGCGTGGAAAGCCCCGGGATGAAACGTCCGCAACTTGCGTTCCCGCCGGGTTGGGCCGATATAGGCAGCGGGAGGTTGGCGGTGGACGAGCCACTCGCCAACCGGGTCAGGTCCGGAAGGAAGCAGCCCTAACGAGCTCCGGTTCGGGTCGCTCGTCAGCCTCCCACCTCTCGACATGACCAATCCAAGCATCACGCGTTGGGGCCGCGGCGGACCGGAAGCACGATGAGCAATTCCGAGACCTCTGATCCGCGGCGCAGCGGGGTCGATAGGCCCTCCGCGGCGGCGCCGGCGGCCGGCTATCGCGTGCTCGCCCGCAAATACCGGCCGGCCACCTTCCAGGATCTGATCGGACAGGACGCCATGGTCCGAACGCTCTCGAATGCGTTCGCGGCCGGCCGCATACCGCAGGCCTGGATTCTCACCGGCGTGCGCGGGGTGGGCAAGACCACGACGGCGCGCATCCTCGCCCGTGCGCTCAATTATCAGCAGGAAGACGGCTCAGGCAGCCCGAGCATCGACATGCCCACGCTCGGCGTGCATTGCCAGGCCATCATGGAGAGCCGGCACGTCGACGTGCTGGAGATGGACGCCGCCTCCCACAACGGCGTCGACGACGTGCGCCAGATCAACGATGCGATCCGCTACGCCCCGGTCAGTGCCCGTTACAAGGTCTACATCCTCGACGAAGTCCACATGCTTTCTCCGGCGGCGTTCAACGCGCTGTTGAAGACGCTCGAGGAGCCGCCCCCGCACGCGAAATTCGTCTTCGCCACCACCGAGGTCCGCAAGGTGCCGGTCACGGTGCTCTCGCGCTGCCAGCGCTTCGATCTGCGGCGGGTCGAAGCCGGGCTGTTGACCAAACATCTGGAGACCATCGCCGGAAAAGAGGGGATCTCGGCCGAGCCCGACGCGCTCGCCTTGATCGCCCGCGCGGCCGAAGGCTCGGTGCGCGACGCGCTCTCGCTGCTGGATCAGGCGATCGCCCACGCCGGCTCGGACCGAGCCGCGCAAGTCGCGGTGCGCGCCGAGGACGTGCGGCAGATGCTGGGGCTCGCCGACCGCGCGCGCATCGTCGATCTGTTCGAGGCGATGATGCGCGGCGACATTGCCGGGGCGCTACGCGAGCTCCGCGACCAGTACGATTCCGGCGCCGATCCCGCGGTCGTGCTCGCGGATCTCGCCGAGTTCACCCATTTCGTGACGCGGGTGAAGATCGTCCCGGCCGTGGCGGAGGACCGCTCGCTCGCCGAGGTCGAGAGGGTGCGCGGCCGCGCTTTCGCCGCCGGCTTGTCGATGCGGGTATTGTCCCGTACCTGGCAGATGCTGTTCCGCGGCATTCCCGAGGTGCAATCCGCGTCGAAGCCGATCGCTGCCGCCGAAATGGTGCTGGTCAGGATCGCCTATGCGGCGGACCTGCCGACGCCCGATGAAGCGATCCGTTCGCTGCGCGAGCGAAAACCGGCGGAGGAGAATGGTCCGGCGGCCGCGGCCGCTGCGTCTCCCGCACCCTCGCCGCGGCTCGAAATGCGAACCACGTCGCGCGCGGGCGGCCCGGCGGCGGCGCCTGCCCAGCGCGCGGCAGAGCCCGCCGCGCGGGGCGTCGCGGTCGCTCGCTTCGAAGACCTGATCGCGCTCGCGGACGAGAAGCGCGATCTTGCGACCCGTACCGCGCTCGAACGCGACGTGCGGCTGGTACGCTTCGAGGACGGCAAGCTCGAGATCGCCCTCGAGGCGGGCGCCTCGAACTCGCTGGTGCATGAGCTTTCGCGCAAACTCGCGGAATGGACCGGGCGCCGATGGCTGGTGGTGGTTTCCGCCGAAGGCGGCGCGCCGAGCTTGCGCTCGCAACTCGAAGCGCAGCGCTCCGAGCTGGTGCGCGGCGTGCGCGCCGATCCGCTGGTCCAGGCGGTGCTGTCGCGATTTCCGGGTGCCGAGATCCTCGACGTGCGCCGCCGCGAGCCGGACCCGGTGCTCCCCGCCGAGCATCCCGGCGATACGGAAGCGGGCGCGGCGCTCGACGAAAGCTCGGCATTCGGCAGCCGCGGTGCCGAGGACGCGGTCGATGACGATTTCTGACCCGGCGACAGCCGGCCGAAAGGTGAGGCGATGCCCGATTTCACCAGCCTGATGAAACAGGCGGCGCAGCTGCAGGCCAAGATGGAAGCCATGCAGGCCGAGCTCGACCAAATCGAAGTCGAGGGCACGGCCGGCGGCGGCGCCGTCACCGTCAAGCTCACCGCCAAGACCGAGCTCAAGTCGGTGGCGATCGATCCTTCGCTGCTCAGGCCCGAGGACAAGGAAATCGTCGAGGATCTGCTGGTGGCGGCGCATGCCGACGCGCGCCGCAAGGCCGAGGTACTGCTGCAGGAGAAGATGCAGCAACTGACCGGCGGATTGCCGCTGCCGCCGGGCATGAAGCTGTTCTGATCGACGAATGTCCAGCGCCGCCGGCCCCGAAATCGACCGACTGATTCAATTGCTCGCGCGCCTGCCGGGCCTGGGGCCGCGTTCGGCCCGCCGCGCCGCCCTGCATCTGATCAAGAAGCGGGAATTGCTGATGGCGCCGCTCGCCGCGGCCCTGCAGGTCGCCCTGGACAAGATCGAGATCTGCTCGACATGCGGCAACATCGATACCCAGAACCCCTGCACGTTGTGCGCCGATCCCAGGCGCGAGGATTCGGTCATCGTCGTGGTGGCCGACGTGGCGGATCTTTGGGCGCTGGAGCGGGCGCAAGCCATCAACGCGCGCTATCACGTGCTCGGCGGCACGCTCTCGCCGCTCGACGGGGTCGGCCCGAAGGAGCTCGCGATCGATGCGCTGATCGCCCGCGCGCATGCGCCGAACGTGTCCGAGGTGATCCTGGCGCTCAACGCCACGGTCGATGGCCAGACCACGGCGCACTACATCACCGACCTGCTCCAAGGCGCGAACGTCAGGGTGACCAAGCTCGCGCACGGGGTTCCGGTCGGCGGCGAGCTCGACTATCTCGACGAGGGCACGCTCGCGGCCGCGATCCGGAGCCGCACTGCGTTCTAGCGAACACTCGCGTTCCGGATTGCCGCTTCGTCGGCGATCTCGCGGAAATGGCCCCGCCGCTGCAGCCAGGTGAGCAGCACGAAGCTCGGCAGCGCCACCACGACACAGATGGCGAAGAACAGCGGCCAGCCGGTCGCGGCCGCGACATAGCCGGCGCTCGAGGCCAGATAGGTGCGGCCGACCGCGGCGAGCGCGGTGAGCAGCGCGTATTGGGTCGCTGTATGCAGCGGGTTGCGGCACAGCGCGGACAGATAGGCGACGAAGATCACCGTGCCGATCGCGCTGGTGAAATTCTCGACCGTGATCGCGAAGGCGAGCGCCGCGGCATTGGTGCCGACCGTCGCCAGCCAGGTGAAGGAAAGATTGGCGGCGGCCTGCAGGATGCCGCCGATCCACAGGCTGGTCGCCAGCGGAAACGCCCGCGCGACGAAGCCCCCGGCAAAGCCGCCGATCAACGTCGCCGCGAGCCCGACGCCTTTGACGATCGCCGCGTATTCGTTGCGCGAAAATCCGATGTCGATGACGAACGGAGCCGTCATGGCGCCCGCGAACGCGTCGGTGAACTTGTAGAGCACCACGAACGCCAGCGCGATTAGCGCCATGTCCCGGGTGAGAAACTCGGAGAAGGCGCCGATCGCGGTTTTCGCGACGCGCGTGAGCGGGTGCTCGGTCGCGTGCACCGCCTCCGCTACGGCGGATTTTTCCGGCTCCGTGGCGATGAGCGCCGTGGCGATGCCGATCAGAACCAGCGCCGCCATGACGACATAGCCCCAGGTCCATGCCGCCTGCCGGCCCGTGCCCATGCCCTCGAAGGCGGTGACCAGGAACAGGGCGCCGGCGGTCGAAGCCAGCATGCCGATGCGGTAGGCCGCCACATAGGATGCCATGCCGGCGGCCTGCTCGCGGTCGTCGAGGCTTTCGATCCGGAACGCGTCGATGACGATGTCCTGGGTGGCCGAGGCGGTGGCGACGCACAGGGCGCCGATCGCCACCAGCGCCGGGGAGGCGGCCGGATCGCAGAACGCCAGGAACACGATGGCCGCGATCAGCAGCAGCTGCGAGAGCACGAGCCAGGCGCGGCGGCGGCCGAGCAGGCGCGCCAGCAGCGGCAGGTCGAGCGCGTCGACCAGCGGCGCCCATGCGAATTTCACTGCATAGGGCGTGCCGACCAGCGCGAACAAGCCGATGGTTTCCAGGTTCACCCCGGACTCGCGCATCCAGATGGCGAGCGTCGAGCCGGACAGCGCGAGCGGCAGTCCGGCCGAGAAGCCGAGGAACAGGATGATCAGCACCCGCGGCTTGAGGTAGACGGCGAGCGCGTCGAGCCATGCGGGACGTCCTACCTCCCCCTGGAGGGGGGAGGTCGCCGCGCGAAGCGCGGCGGGTGGGGGTGAATTTTGATCACCCCATCCCGGCTCGACGCTGCCGCGTCTCGCCGACCCTCCCCCTACAGGGGAGGGTGGGTCGCGTGTGTGTTCAGGCGTCATGCAGCGACCACCATTGCGTGGCGCACCTATAGCGCATCGGACGGCGAGTACGTGAAATTCGGCCCCAGGCCTATTCGCCGGCTTCGAGCTTGCGGCCGATCGGCGCAGGGATGATGCGAGCCTCGTGCAGCGGTTCCGGGTCCTGGAACTCCAGAGCCTCGATGCGGCCGCCCCGCTTGGTGATCTTGTCGGCGGAGATGAGGACCTGCGCCACGTCGTCGGTGGCCTGGCCGAAATGCTGCTGCAGTTTGAGCACCCGCTCGCGCAGCCGATCGACGTCGTCAATCAAGTGACCGACCTCGGTGCGGATCTCCTGCGCGGCCTCGCGCATGCGCGCGTCCTTGCAGATCTGCTGCATGATTTGGATCGCGAGCATGAGCAGCGAGGGCGACACCAGCACGATCTGCGCCCGGTAGGCCTTCTGGATGACATCGTCGAAGCCGTCGTAGAGCTCGGCATAGACCGATTCCGACGGCACGAACATCAACGCGGTCTCCTGGGTCTCGCCGGGAATGAGATAGCGCTCGGCGATGTCGCCGACGTGGCGGAGCACGTCCTGGCGCAGGCGCTGCGCCGCCTGCTTGCGGTCGTCCTCGCTCGCGGCCTGACGTAGCGCGGTCACCGCCTCGAGCGGGAATTTCGCGTCGATGACGATCGGGCGCTCGTCGCCGGGAAGGAACACGACGCAGTCGGGCCGCGTGCGGTTCGACAGCGTGAACTGGAACTCGAACGATCCTTTCGGCAATCCGTCGCGGACGATTGCCTCCATGCGGCCCTGGCCGAACGCGCCGCGCGCCTGCTTGTTGGCCAGCACTTCGCGCAGCGAGGTCACCTGGCTGCTCAGATCGGTCAGATTCTTCTGGGCGTTGTCGATGACCGCGAGCCGCTCGTGCAGATGCCGCAGGCTCTCGACGGTGTGCCGGGTCGTCGTCTCCATGGACTGGCCGATCCGGTGGGTGACCGCGTCGAGCCTTTCGGCGAGGACCCGGGAGAGCTCCGCCTGGCGGCCGCCCAGCGCTTCGCCCATCATGTGGATGCGGCCCGCGGTGTCGGCCTGGATGCGGGCAAGCTCCGCCACGCGCGCTTCGATCTCCTCGGCGCGGCCGGTTTGGCGGGACGCCTCGATGCCGCGCGCGCGCGAGGCACGCGCGATCAGAACCGCAATCCCGATCAGGGCGGCGAGCAGGAAGAGCGCAACCGCGACGAGCAGCGCAATGACGCCGCTGCCCGGCCCCCCGAGGGCAAGCAAGAACTCCCCCATCGGGCTCTTCTAGCGCGATTCGCGGGCCCGGCGCATGCATTGACCCCGCAACGCCTTGCTCTTACATCGCCGCCCATGGCGACGCGCACCATCCTCACCTTGCCGGATCCCCGTCTGCGGCTGGTCTCCAAGCCGGTCGCCAAGGTCGACGCGGAGATCCGCAAGCTTGTGGAGGACATGTTCGAGACCATGTACGGCGCGCCCGGAATCGGGCTCGCGGCGGTCCAGGTCGGCGTCCCGAAGCGCGTTGTCACCACGGATCTTGCCAAGAAGGACGAGCCGAAGAACCCCAAGGTTTATATCAATCCGGAGCTGCTGTGGGCCTCGGAGGAGCGTGCCGCCTACGAGGAAGGCTGCCTGTCGATTCCGGAATATTACGAGGAGGTCGAGCGGCCCGCGCACGTCAAAGTCCGCTATACCGATCTCGACGGCAATGAGCAGGAGATCGAGGCGAACGGTCTATTGGCGACCTGCCTGCAGCACGAGATCGACCATCTCAACGGCGTGCTCTTCATCGACCACATCTCCAAGCTCAAGCGCTCCCGCGTGATCAAAAAATTCGCCAAGGCGGCGAGGCGGGAAACCGAAGAAGCCGAATAGACGCAGAGGCAGGCCGGCAATCCGAACGGCGTGAAGTACTCGCGGAGGGATCGAAAACCGCTGGACATGTTGGAAGCAATTATGATATCAATGATATCATACGAAGGAGGGCCATGCCAGACCTTCTGATCCGAGACATTGACGCTGAATTGAAACGGCAGATCGAGGATCGCGCGAACGCTCATCGCCGCAGCCTATCGGATGAAGCGAAGTCGCTGATCCGGAAAGGGCTTACCGGGCAGGAGGGCGAGCTCAAGCTGGGCACTGCATTATGCAGTCTGATCGCCCCGGAGGATCGCGGCGACGATCTCGTGTTTGAGGTTCCGGAGGCGGTGCCGCCCCCGCCAGATTTCGAATGATCCTCCTCGACACCAACGTGGTGTCCGAGAGCTTTCGCCCAAGGCCGAGTTCTACGCTCGTTGCGTGGCTCGACGCGCAGCCTGGCGAATCGATTTATTTGTGCACGCCAGTGCTCGCCGAACTCTATGGCGGCGTCCTGCGGCTCACGGAGGGTCGACGCAAGGATCACCTGCGACTAGCGATCGAACGCATCGAGAACGAGCTTTTTCGCGGCCGAATACTGACACTCGACAGTGAAGCGGCCAAACGATACGGCGAGGTGACTTCTGTCCGCGAGCGGATGGGTCGGCCTATCGGGCAGATGGACGCACTGATTGCGGCGATTGCCTTGAGCAATCAGGCTGCTCTCGCAACTCGCGACCTCGGGGACTTCCTCGGGCTCGGACTGGAGCTCATCGATCCGTTCGAGCCCCCCGGGTCCGCGGCATAGTTTGGCGCTGGAGCCGTCGACCCGATGCGTCTGATCTTCATGGGCACGCCCGAGTTCGCCGTTCCCGCGCTCCTCGAGATCCTAGGACGCGGTCACGAGGTTGCCGCGGTCTATGCCGCGGCCGCCAAGCCGGCCGGCCGCGGCATGGAGCAAAAGCCGGGCGCGGTCGAGCGCGAGGCCCGGCGCTTCGGCCTCCCGGTGCTGACCCCGCGGACGTTGCGGACGCCGGAAGCGGCGCAAGACTTTCGCGCCCATGGCGCCGCGGCGGCGGTCGTGGTCGCCTATGGCTTGATCCTTCCCAAGCCGATCCTGGAAGCGGTGCCGCTCGGCTGCTTCAATCTGCACGCCTCGCTGCTGCCGCGCTGGCGCGGCGCCGCGCCGATCCACCGCGCCATCATGGCCGGCGACACCAAGACCGGCGTCACCATCATGCGGATGGACGAAGGCCTCGATACCGGCCCCATCGCCATGGCCGAGCGGGTGCCGATCGGTCCCGACATGACCGCGGGCGAGCTTCACGATGTGCTGGCGCGGCTCGGCGCCGACCTGATGGTGCGCGCGCTGGGCGGGCTCGAGCGCGGGGCGCTGCAAACCAAGCCCCAGCCGGCGACCGGCGTCACACTGGCGCCAAAGATCGAAAACCGCGAGACGCGCATCGATTGGGCACGGCCCTGGAAGGCCGTGCACGACCATTGCCGCGGCCTCTCCCCGGTTCCGGGCGCCTGGTTCGAGCTCGAGCAAGCCGGCGAGGCGATGCGGATCAAGGTGTTGCGGACGACGCGCGGCGAGGGCGGGGGCCCGCCCGGAACTTTGCTGACGGGCGGCTTCGACGTGGCCTGCGCGGACGGCGCGGTGCGGATCCTCGAGCTGCAGCGCGCCGGACGGCAGCCGATGCGCGCGGAGGCGTTCTTGCGCGGAACCAAGATCGCGCCCGGCACCAAGCTCGGGTGAGTCAACATGCCGCGCTTCAAGCTGTTGATCGAATACGATGGCACGCCGTTCGTGGGCTGGCAGCTGCAGGCGGGCGGGCCGTCGGTCCAGGGATTGATCGCCGAGGCGATCGCGGCGTTTTGCGGCGAGCGCGTCGCCGTCTACGGCGCCGGCCGCACCGATGCCGGCGTTCACGCGCTGGGCCAGGTCGCGCATTTCGATCTTGCGCGGGACTGGCGTCCCGACCGAGTGCGCGACGCGCTCAATGCGCGGCTGCGTCCGCATCCGATCGCGGTGCTGTCGGCCGAGAAAGTCGAGCCCGGCTTCGATGCGCGATTTTCGGCGAAACGGCGGCATTATCTCTATCGCATCGTCAATCGCCGGGCGGATCTCGCGCTCGAGCGCCACCGCGCCTGGCGCGTCCCGCGGCGGCTCGATGCCGCGGCGATGCACGAGGCGGCCCAGGCGCTGGTCGGACGCCACGACTTCACCACCTTCCGGGCCGCCGAATGCCAGGCCAAATCGCCGGTCAAGACGCTCGATCGGTTCGCGGCCGAGCGCGCGGGCGAGGAAATCTGCGTTTTCGCCTCGGCGCGCTCGTTCCTACACCATCAGGTGCGCTCGATGGTGGGCTCGCTGGTGCTGGTGGGCGAGGGCAAATGGAGCACGAAAAATCTTGCCGCCGCGCTCGCCGCGCGCTCGCGCAACGCCTGCGGGCCGGTCGCCCCGCCCGAGGGTCTGTATCTGTCGAGCGTGGAGTATTAGGGGGACAAGAACAGGAGCATCGTGTCCCGGGCGCAGCGCAGCACGTAGTGATGCGCTGCTGAACCGGGACCCATTGGGCCCGAGACGAAAATCTGTGGACCCCGGATCATCGGCGCGGCATTACATGCCGCGCCTCGTCCGGGGAACGCCGGCCAACTCACCCGAAATATTTTTCCAGGATGCGCCGGTAGATCGCGGTGAGCGCCTCGAGGTCCGCGGTCGACACGCGCTCGTCGATCTGATGCGCGGTTCGGCCGATCAGCCCGAGCTCCACCACTGGACAATAGTCCTTGATGAAGCGGGCGTCGGAGGTGCCGCCCGCGGTGGAACGCGCCGGTTCATGCCCGGTGATCTCGGCGACCGCGCCCGCGACCAGATCGACGAACGGCCCGGGCTTGGTCAAAAACACGTCGGAGTTCGAGAGCTCGAACTCCAGCCGCCAGCGCACCTTTTCTCCCGCTGCCTCGCGGCATCGCGTCTCGATGAGATGTTTGAGCGTTTCCTGCGTGTGGCGATCGTTGAAGCGGATATTGAATCGCGCGCGCGCCTCCCCGGGGATCAGGTTCACGGTTCGATTGCCGACGTCGACCGAGGTGAACTCCAGGTTCGACGCAGCGAAATGCTCGGTGCCTTCATCGAGCGGCTGCGCCATCAGCGCGCTCATCAGCGCGACGAGCCCGCGGATCGGATTGTCCGCAAGCTGCGGGGAGGCGACATGCCCCTGCCTGCCGGACACGGTCAGCGCGCCGTTGAGCGAGCCGCGCCGGCCGATCTTGAGGGTGTCGCCCAATCGGGTCACGATGCCGCGCTCGGCTGCCCAGCGCAGCAGCTTGACCGTGCCGTTGATCGCCACGCCTTCCTCATCGCCGGTGATGAGCAGCGAAATCGAGCCGCCCGGCCCGCGGGTTCCGGCGCCGACGTAATCGATCGCAGCAGCGAGGAAGCAGGCGATGGCGCCCTTCATGTCGACCGCGCCGCGTCCGAACAGCTCGCGGTCGGCGATCTCGCCCGCGAACGGCGGATGCGACCAGGCGGATTCCTCGCCCGGCGCCACCACGTCGGTGTGACCGGCGAAGGCGAGATGTTTTTCCCCTTCGCCGATGCGCGCGTAGAGATTGGCGACATCCGCGGTTCCCGGCTCCGAGAATGTCGGCATCTCCACCGCGAAGCCGGAGGCTCGCAGCAGGCGAGCCAGCACGTCCAGCGCCCCGCGGTCCGCCGGCGTCACCGACCGGCAGCGGATCAGGTCCCGCGCGATCGCAACGGGGTCGGTGCTCATCGGCGCGCGCCTAATCCCGCAGCAGCTCGTTGATCGAGGTCTTGGCGCGGGTCTGCGCGTCCACCCGCTTGACGATGACGGCGCAATACAGTCCCGGGCCCGGCATGTTGCTGCCCTTGATCGGCTTGCCCTCGATCGTGCCCGGCACCACCACCGAATACGGCGGCACCTCGCCCTGAAAGATCTTTCCGGTGTCGCGGTCGACGATTTTGGTCGAGGCGCCGAGGAAAACCCCCATGGCCAGCACCGCGCCCTCGCGCACGATCACGCCTTCCGCGACCTCGGAACGCGCGCCGATGAAGCAATGGTCCTCGATGATGACCGGCTCCGCCTGCAGCGGCTCGAGCACGCCGCCGATCCCCGCTCCCCCGGAGATATGACAATTCCTGCCGACCTGCGCGCAGGAGCCAACCGTCGCCCAGGTGTCGATCATGGTGCCGGCATCGACGCGGGCGCCCACGTTGACGAAGCACGGCATCAGCACCACGCCCGGCGCGATGAAGGCCGAGCGCCGCACGACGCTGGTCGGCACCGCCCGAAACCCCGCCTCCCGGAACCGCTGCTCGGTCCAGCCCAGGAATTTCGACGGCACCTTGTCCCACCAGCCCGACCCGCCGGGGCCGCCGCCAATCAGCGCCGTGTCGTTGAGCCGGAACGAGAGCAGCACCGCCTTCTTGAGCCATTGGTGAACGTGCCAGCGCCCATCCCCGCGCTTCTCCGCGACGCGCGCTTCGCCGCGATCGAGCAGGTCGAGCGCGCGCTCCACCGCCTCGCGCACCGCGCCTCGCGTGTTCGGTCCGATGCCGTCGCGGGCCTCGAATGCCGCATCGATGGTTTTTGCGAGCTCGCCGTGCGGCATCTGCCGGGTCCTGATTGCTGCGTCAGCGGCGCCTTGTCGGGGCAGGGCCGGTTGATGTCAAGCCGGCGGAGGGTCACCCGACGGCGCGAGCTGCGCGGCGATTGCTTGCAGGAATCCGGTGAGATCGTCGGTGATATGATCGACGTGCGGCGTGTCCCGGTCCTCCAGCTCCCAGTCCTGGCGAAATACCGCGCGCGTGCCCGCGGGCAGCACCAGCACGGTCGTCATGCCGAGCGGGCCGGATCGACCGCGTGCGCGGCGAGAAAGCGTTGGTAGGTCTGCGGCTGCGGCTTGGGCTCGAGCTCGGCGGCGACGATGTCGAATATGCCGTCGAAATGCCGATGAATGGCGAGCCGCTGCATCACCTGGTCGGCGTGCTTGCGGGTGCCGTTGGTCAGGATCAGCTTGCGGCCGCTGAGCTGCTCGATCGCGGCGCCCAGCGCCGGGTTCGGCTCCAGCGGCGAATGGTCGATCGTATGCACGAACTCCAGGAAATCGTCCGGATGCAGCCCGTGCTCGGTCATCAGCCCGCGCAGCGTGGTGCCGTAGCGCCGGTAATAATCTTTCTGGACCCGGAACGCCTCCTCGGGACCGACCTTGAGAAAATTCGCGATGAAATCCCGGATGCGGGCATCGACCTGCTGCCACAGGTTCAGGTGATGCGGGTAGAGCGTGTTGTCGAGATCGAACACCCAGGTCTCGACCTGCGCGAATCCGCGGATTGGACTTGCCGGCAAGCTGGTGTTCCTCATGGCTCCTGAAACCGAACAATCGTGCCGCCGTCCTCGATCCTGGCAAAGCCGGTCGAGGCCAGGCCCTTGCCGAGGCAGTCGGTTTGATCGTCGAGCTCGAAGCGAACGTCGCGGGTGCACAGGACGGTGCTGCCGCCCCACACCAGCGCGTGCCCGGCGCGCATCACCACGCGGCCGTCCTTGTCGACCGCCTCACCAAAACTGTAAAGCCGTTGTGGTTGCCCCGAGATCTCGGGCTTGAGGCATTTGCCGGGTTCGACCCGATACCAGCCGCGGGTGACGACGGCGCTGCCGTCCTCGATCCCGAGCGCCGCCATGACGATATAGCCGGTGTCGTTGCACCAGGAGAACTTGGCGACGGCGGATTGTTGGACCGCCCCGACGAGGGCATCGAAGAAACCGGGTTGCGTCGAAGCTTCGGCGGAGAGACCGCGGTCTTTCAGAAATCCGGCGAGCGCGGCTTCGGTCTTCTTGCCCGGGACGCCGTCGATCGGATTGGCGTCATAGCCGGCCGCGACCAGCAGCCGCTGGATTCCGGCAAGCCGCGCCTGCTCGTCGTTGTAATCGGCTTGCTCGGCGATATTGGCTGTCGAGCCTTGCTCGCCCTGCGCGGGCTGAATCGCCGTGAAGCCCACGAGGCGCTGGCCTTTGCGGGCGGCGCAGGAGCGCGCGCCCGCGATCACGAAATTGCCGTCGGCGACGCACAGCTCCCCATGCGACGCCTGGGGCGGCGGTGAGGAGCCGTAAAGCGCCAACGCGCGGGCGTGCACATAGAGGTGCTCGGCCTCGATGGCGCCCTGAAGCACGATCCGGCACTGGCCGGGCTCGACCCGAAACCAGCCGCGGCTCGCCGCGCTCCCCTTGTCCTCGAGCCCGAGCGCGAGGTCGAGCACGTAGCTCGTCCGGTTGCACAGCCGCAGGTCGGCGAAGGCGGGGAAGGGGAGAGCGAGCAATGCAACAATGATGAAAACGATTCCAAGGACAAGCCGCGAACGCGCTTCACCTCTCCCGCTTGCGGGCCGCAGGCGGGGCAGGGGGGCGCCTGGCTCTCCGCCTCGGTCACCTCGAAGCGCCAAGAACAAGAGTAGGCGCCGCCTCATCGATGGATCAGCGTGCCCGCGCCGAGGTCGGTGAGCAGCTCCAGCAGCACCGCATGCGGGACCTGGCCGTCCAGGATCACCACGCCGTCCACGCCTTGCTCGATGGCGTCGATCGCGGTCTCGACCTTGGGGATCATGCCGCCGGAAATCGTGCCGTCGGCGATCAGGCGGCGCGCCTCGTCGACCGACAGTTCCTTGACCAGCTCCTGCGAGCGGTCGAGCACGCCCGGCACGTCGGTGAGCAGCAGCAGGCGCTTGGCCTTGAGCGCGCCCGCGATCGCGCCCGCGAAAGTATCGGCATTCACGTTGAAGGTCCCGCCGTCCGCCGAGGCGGCGACCGGCGCCAGCACCGGAATGAGGTCGCGTCCGATGATCTGCTGCAGCACCCGGACATCGACCTTCTCCGGCTCGCCCACGAAGCCGAGGTCGACGATCTTCTCGATGTTGGAGCCAGGGTCGACGATCCTGCGGCTCGCCTTGCGGGCGAGCACGAGGTTGCCGTCCTTGCCGCACAGCCCGACCGCGCATCCTCCCGCGGCGTTGATGTGCGCGACGATCTGCTTGTTGATGGACCCGGCCAGCACCATCTCGACGACCTCGACGGTCGCCGCGTCGGTGATGCGCAGGCCGGCGGCGAATTCCGATTGGATGCCCAGCCGGGCGAGCATCGCCTGGATTTGCGGGCCGCCGCCATGCACGACCACGGGATTGATCGCGGCCTGCTCCAGCAGGACGATGTCGCGGGCGAACGCGCGCGCGAGTTCCTCCTCGCCCATGGCGTGCCCGCCGTATTTCACCACGACGGTCTCGTTGTCGTAGCGCTGCATGTAGGGCAGCGCCTCGGACAGGATGCGGGCCTTGTCGACGGGTGTGACCTTCATGGGCGGGCTCGCTGTGGTTCGCCGTCGTTTTAACGGTGCGCGCGCCCGCGCGGAAGGGGCGATCAGCCGCCCAGGCGCCGTTGCGATCCGCCGCGGTCCCGTTCCGCCTTCACCCGAGCAATGGCCCCGCGCAGCTCGGGGATGCCGGCTCCGGTCCGGGTCGAGGTCGCCACAATGCCGGGAAAGGCCGCAGGCCGGCGCTCGATCGCGCGCTGAAGGGCGGCGGCCGCCGGCGCAAGCTCGGCGTTGTCGAGCTGATCGATCTTGGTGAGCATGTCGAGCAGCGGCGCATCGGCATTCTTGAGGCGATGGCGGGCGTCGATCAGGATGTAGACCCGCGCCAGATTGGCGCGGCCGGCGATGTAGGCCTGGATCAGCCCGGTCCATGCCGCGATTTTTTGCTTCGGCGCCGCCGCATAGCCGTAGCCGGGCAGGTCGACGAGCCGCAGCGATTGCCCGCTCGAGAAGAAGATGAGCTCCTGCGTACGGCCGGGGGTGCGCGAGATCCGCGCCAGCGCGCGGCGGCCCGTCAATGCATTGACGAGGCTCGACTTGCCGACGTTGGAACGCCCCGCAAAGGCGACTTCGACGCCTTCCAGGACCGGCAGGACGCCGAGCGAGCCGGCAGCTGCGACGAACCGCCATTCAGCGGCGAACAGCTTGCGCCCGGCCTCGATCTCGGCCGCGGTGAACTCCGGCGCGGCAAGGAGTGGATCCCGTGGCGGTGGTTCACGCATGCATCCACGTGCTCATGGTGCGAGCAGCTCCGTTCCCTCCCCGGCGGGGAGGGCCGCGCGCGAAGCGCGCGGGGCGGGGCGAATGATCGGAACCCCACCCCGCTCGCTTTCAGGCTCGCCGATCTCCGCTGAAGGGGAGGTCAAGGGCGCCGCGATTCAGCTTTGCGGCTTTCGCCTGGCGAACAAGGATTTGAGATTGTCGAACAGCTCGATCTTGGCGCCGCCGTTCTTGTGCATGATGATCGATTGCTGGATCACCGACAACAGATTGTTCCACGCCCAGTAGATCACCAGGCCGGCGGAGAAACTCGCCAGCATGAAGGTGAAGATCACCGGCATCCAATCCATCATCATCTTCTGGGTCGGATCGGGCGGGGCCGGATTGAGCTTCATCTGCAGCCACATGGTGAATCCCATGACCAGCGGCCAAGCGCCGAGCATCAGGAACGGCCCGAGCAGCGGCAGGTGCGAGGGATCCCAGGGGATCAGCCCGAACAGATTGAACACCGTGGTCGGATCGGGCGCGGACAAGTCCTTGATCCAGCCGAAGAACGGCGCGTGGCGCATCTCGATGGTGATGAACAGCACCTTGTAGAGCGAGAAGAACACCGGGATCTGGATGACGATCGGAAGGCAGCCGGCCAGCGGATTGATCTTCTCCTTCTTGTAGAGCTCCATCATCTCCTGCTGCTGCTTGACCTTGTCGTCGGGATAGCGCTCGCGAACCCCCTGCATCTGCGGCTGCAGCGCCTTCATCTTCGCCATCGAGGCATAGGCTTTGTTGGCAAGCGGGAAGAACAGCAGCTTGACCAGCACCGTGACGATGAGGATGGCGACCCCGAAATTGCCGACCAGCCGATAGAAATAATCGATCAGCTTGAACATCGGCTTGGTGATGAAATACAAATAGCCCCAGTCGATCAGCTTGTCGAAGTTGTTGAGCTTGAGCTGTTGCGCATACGCGTCGATGGTCGTGACCTCCTTGGCGCCGGCGAACAACCGGGCGTCGGCCGCCGCGGTGCCGCCGGGCTGTGGAGTCTGTGCGTCGAGCACATAGGCCGTTTGGTAGGTCTGGAGCGTGTTGATGGTTCCGGCCGTGAAGGACGCTTGGAGCCGCGCCGAGGTGTCAGGAAGCAGCGTCGCAGCCGTTCCTGGCATCCGTGAACGTCATGGTCTTCTTGTCGTCGATGGTCTTGTAAGTCACCTCTTCCAGCTTGTCGCCGAGCTCGCCGATCAACCCCTCGTGCAGGATGTAATAGCCGAGCGTCGGCGGCGTGCCGTGGCGCGAGATCAGCGCATAGGGCGACAGCGTCACCGGCGCCTGGCCCTTGTTGATCACTTCATCCCGCACGCTGAACAGATATTTGTCGTCGACCGAGATGGTGCGGCGGAACTCGAGGCCCTCGCCGTTGTCCCACGTCAGCGTCACCGGCCGGTCGACGCCGAGACTCCCGGAGCCCTGCTGGCGCCAAACGGTGTCGGAGCCCGGCAGCCTCGTCGCGCTGCCGGGCGCGGCCAGCCAGCCGAATTCTGCATAGAACGGGTGCGGGCTGCCGGACGGCGACAGCAACTCGATATTCGGCGAATTGGGATCGATAGTCTCGTGATATTGCTTGAGCGCGACGTCGTCGATGCGTCCTCCGGCCAGTGCGACCGAGCCGCGGATGCGTGGCGTGTCGAGTGCGATGCGCGGCGATTTCGCAAGCGCTTCCCCGCGCGAAAGCGGGTGCTCCGGCTGACCGGTCGCGGGCGCGGTGGGGAGCTGCGCGGCGCTGCCCGGCTCCTGCGGCCGGGTCGGCGCGCCGGCCACGGGCTGGGACTGCTGCTGCGGCGGCTGCTGGGCCTGCTTCTGCTTCTCGAGGTACGGCAGTCCGAAGAAATACTGCCAGATCAGCAACACGAGCCCGGAGAGCACGATGGCGAGAATGGTATTCTTGCTATCGTTCATCGCGGGTTCTCGTCCTCGGCGGTTGGGCGCCGGTTTGCCTTGGTGTCGCTGCTCTGCGGCTGTCGCCGGGCTATTCTCTGGTGCAGGTGCCGCAGCGTACGCTCGAACTCGGCGAGCAATTGCGGGAACGGCAGGGCAAGTGCCGCCCTGCGGCCGATCACCACGTAATCATGCCCGCGCCGCGCCGCCACCGCCGAAGCCCTCACCATTTCCCGGAGCCGGCGCCGCACCCGGTTGCGCTCGACCGCATTGCCGACCTTCTTGGCGACGGTGAAGCCGAACCGCGCGGGCCCGGCGTCCTGGCGAGGGTGCGTCTGGAGCACGAACGCCGATGCCGAGGCCTTGGTCCCCCGGGCTGCGGCGAGAAAGTCCGCCCGCTGCTTCAGCCGCTCGATCAAAGCCGCGCCGGCAGCGCGTTCAGGCACTCAGCCGCTTGCGGCCGCGTGCGCGTCGCGCGGCGATCACCCTGCGGCCGCCCTTGGTTGCCATGCGGGCGCGAAAGCCATGCCGACGCTTGCGCACCAGCCTGCTGGGTTGATAGGTCCGCTTCACGAATGGATCTCCGGATTGCGCGGGATGCCCGACACGGGGTTCGGCGCCGAACCGCGCCCCTGCGCTCGAGATCGATCGCCCGGCGGCCCGGCCGCGCAAAGTCCCGCGGCTTATACGGGACCGCGATCGGCCAAGTCAATGCGCGGTTGCGATGCAACAGAGAAGACGCGGGTCGCCTTCACGGACGCGGGGTCGGCTGCCTCGAGCTCGTCAAATGCCGGTGAAAGGTCATCGGCAAGCGACGGCTTCATGTATATGTCTGGGCTTCATGTCGTTTTCCGACCATAGATCCGCGCGGCGCGCGCTGGGCTGCTGACGATGCCGAACGAGGGACGACCTGTCGTGGTCCCGAGCCCCAGCCCGGCGGTTGCCGGGCCGCTTCGGCTGCGGCGATTTTTGCCATTTGCCGCAATGGTGGTTCTCATGGTCGTCATCCTGGCGATGGGCTGGCATCGGCAATTGTCGTTCGAGACGCTGGTGCGGCACCGCGCCGGCATCGACGCGTTCGTGGCCGAGCATTACACGGCCGCCATCGCCGCGTTCGTGGCGCTCTACGTCGCGGTCGCGGCGCTGTCGGTCCCGGGCGCGGCCGTGCTGACCATTTGCGGCGGCATCCTGTTCGGCTGGCTCGCCGGCGGCCTTGCCGCAATCGCAGGCGGCACCACGGGCGCCACCATCATCTTTTCCATCGCGCGCACGGCGTGCGGCGAATCCCTCATACGCTGCGCCGGACCGCGTGCCCAGAACATCGCCAACGGCTTGCGGTCGGACGCGTTCAGCTATCTGCTGTTCCTCCGCCTCGTGCCGATCTTTCCGTTCTGGCTGGTCAACCTGGCCCCCGCGCTTGTCGGCGTGAGGCTTGCCACCTTCGTCGGCGCGACCGCGCTCGGGATCGTTCCGGGAACCTTCGCCTATGCGCTGGTGGGGGAAGGGCTCGATAGCGTGATCCGCGCCGAAGGCGCGGCGTTTCGTGCCTGCCTCGCCGCCGGACGGAGCGACTGCCGTCTGCATTTCGATATGGCGGCGGCGCTCACGCCGCAGCTGTTGGCGGCGCTGGCGGCGCTGGGATTGATTGCGTTGATCCCCATTCTGCTGCGACGCTGGCGCGCCCGCAATTCCGCCAATTCCTGAGGCAAGCCGAGCGCGCTTGCAAGGCGCAAGCGAGGCGACGGAAGGCGCCGCCTCGAGAGACTCCAACATTCAACTCTCCCAGATTCCCAGGCACGGTCGCGCCTTGTGGCGAATGCGAATAGATTGGCTTCCCGTGCGACGAGCGAATGCGCGATGACCGAAATCCTGACCCCAGACCTCTGCGTGATCGGCGCCGGCTCCGGCGGGCTTTCGGTCGCCGCGGCGGCGGCGGCGTTCGGCGTCGAGGTGGTGCTGATCGAAAAAGGCAAGATGGGGGGCGACTGCCTCAACTACGGCTGCGTGCCTTCCAAAGCGCTGCTGGCCGCGGCCAAGCACGCCGACGCATTCCGGCGCGGGGCGCCGTTCGGCATTGCGGCGCAGCGGCCGCAGGTCGATTTCGCCAAAGTGCACGCGCACGTGCATCGGGTCATCGCCGCGATCGCCCCCAATGATTCGGTCGAGCGCTTCACCGGGCTCGGCGTGCGGGTCATTAGCGGCGCCGCGCGCTTCAAGGACCGCCGCACGGTCGCGGTCGGCGAATTCGAGATCACGGCGCGGCGCTTCGTGCTGGCAACCGGCTCCGCTCCGGCGGTGCCGCCGATTCCCGGCCTCGACCGGGTGCAATATTTCACCAACGAGACCATCTTCGATCTCGCCGAATGTCCGCGGCGCCTCGCGGTGATCGGCGGCGGCCCGATCGGGGTCGAGCTCGCGCAAGCGTTTCGCCGCCTGGGGGCGGAAGTGATCGTGATCGAAGCGGCGAGCCCGCTCGCCAAGGACGATCCGGAATGTGCCGCCGTCGTGCTCGATGCGCTCGCCCGCGAGGGGATCGAGATCCGGGCGCACACCAAGGTGCTCGGGGCCGCGGCCGGATCGGGCATCAAGTTGGCGCTCGAAGGCCCCGGCGGCGCCGAGACGATCGAAGCCAGCCATCTGCTGGTCGCGACGGGACGGCGCGCCAGTGTCGAGGGGCTCGACTTGCAAGCCGCCGGCATCCGCCATGAAGCTCGCGGCATAACGGTCGGCAAGGGGCTCAAGACCACCAACCGCCGGGTCTATGCGATCGGCGATGCCATCGGCGGCCTGCAGTTCACGCACGTGTCCAACTATCATGCGGGCCTCGTCATCCGGAACGCGCTGTTCCGGTTGCCGGTCCGGGCCAGGAACGATGCCATGCCGTGGGTGACCTACACGGATCCCGAGCTGGCGCAGGTCGGCTTGACCGAGGCCGAAGCCAAGAACAGGCGCGGCGCGATCCGGGTGCTGCGCTGGCCCTACCACGAGAACGACCGCGCGCAGGCCGAACGCGAGATAAGAGGTCACATCAAGGTGGTGACGAGCCGCAGCGGCCGCGTTCTGGGCGCCACCATCGTCGGCGCGCAGGCGGGCGAGCTGATCGCGCCCTGGTCGCTCGCCGTCCAGGAGGGGCTCAACATCCGGGCTTTTGCCGCGGCCGTGCTGCCGTATCCGACGCTCGGCGAGATCGGCAAACGTGCCGCAGTGACCTATTTCGCTCTCGGCGCGGCGAGCCCCTGGGTGCGGCGCATCATCGCGCTGCTGCGCCAATTTGGCTGACGGCGCGCATTTTTCCGCCCAAATTCGGGCAGCGCCCTATGATAAGAGGGAATATCCGGCCTTTTCGGCCGGTTCATTGGCCGGGACCAGCAATGACGGAAACGACGGCAACGGGTGCAATCGATCCGCGCCCTTCGCGTCTCGGGCTGTCGGGCAAGCTCCTCGTCCTCACGATCCTGTTCGTGATGATCGCGGAGGTGCTGATCTATGTGCCCTCGATGGCCAATTTCCGGGTCAATTGGCTCAAGGACCGGCTGGCGTCCGCGCACACCGCGGCGCTCGTGCTCGACGCGGTGCCCCCGCGCGGCGCCGTGCCGGAGGGCCTGACGCGGAAAATCCTCGAGGACGTCGGCGCCAAGGCCATCGCCATGAAGATGGGGAACACCCGGCGCATGCTGGCCAGCGCGGACAACCTGCCGCCGGTCGCCCACGACTACGACATGCGCGAGGTGTCCGCGTTCCGCGCCATCGCCGACGCGGTGGTGACGCTGTTGTCCGGCCGGCACGACCTGATGCGGGTGGTGGGTCCGGCGCCGATGGGCGGCGAGTTCATCGAGACCGTCATGGAGGAGGCGCCGCTGCAGCGGGCCATGTGGCGGTTCTCGCGCAACATCCTGGTGCTCTCGCTGATCATCTCCGGCATCACCGCGTCGCTGGTCTATTTCGCCCTGCACTATCTGTTCGTGCGGCCGATGCGGCGCATCACCGCCAACATGATGGCGTTCCGCGGCGATCCGGAGAATCCCGCGCGCATCATCGCAGCCTCGCGCCGGCGCGACGAGATCGGCATTGCCGAGCGCGAGCTCGCGGCCATGCAGGGCGACCTCGCCTCCATGCTGCAGCACAAGAGCCGGCTCGCCGCGCTCGGGCTCGCGGTGTCCAAGATCAATCACGATTTGCGCAACCTGCTGGTCTCCGCGCAGCTGTTCTCGGACCGGCTCTCGAGCCTGAACGATCCGAGCGTGCAGCGCTTCGCGCCGAAACTGATGCGCGCGCTGGAAAGGGCGATCGCGTTCTGCCAGTCGACGCTCTCGTACGGCCAGGCCCAGGAGCCGCCGCCGGATCGCCGGATGGTGGCGCTCGAGCCGCTGGTCGAGGAGGTGCGCGAGACCCTGGAGCTCGGCCCGGAGGCGAACATCCGCTGGGTCGGCGCGGTCGAGCGCGGACTCATGGTCGATGCCGACCCCGATCAGCTGTTCCGCGTGCTGCTCAATCTCGCCCGCAACGCCGTGCAGGCGCTGGAGACCCGCGCGCCCAACGAGCCCGGCCGCGACCAGGTCCGCGTCACCGGCCGGCGCGAGGGCGCCGTGGTGGCGATCGAGGTCTCCGACACCGGCCCGGGCCTGAGCGCGAGAACCCGGGAGCATCTGTTCGAAGCGTTCCAGGGCTCGACCCGCCCCGGCGGCACCGGGCTCGGGCTTGCCATCGCCTCCGAGCTCGTGCGCGCCCACGGCGGCGAGATCCGCCTCGTCGAGGGCACCATCGGGGCGACGTTCCGGCTCATCATTCCCGACCGCGCGGTCGAGCTTGGCGCCCGGCGCGGCGAGCGGGCGCGGGCGTGACGACACGCGGGCCCGCGGGTGTGCGCGGGCTGATCCCTCCCCGCAACGCGGAGAGGGTGGCGAGCTGCCGGAGGCAGCGGGCCGGGTGGGGCCGGAACGGCGGCTGAGCACGCTTTGGGTCTCGCCGCGCTCGGCGGGGCAGGCAAATGGCCCGGAAGCTCCTCCGGGCGCGGAAAGCGCCCCTTTTTGCGGTGGTATTTTCAGAAAAGGTGCAGGTAACTCAAAGGCCTAAGGCGATTCAATTCGTCAAATTACAGCTTAAGATTTTATAGACGCCATGAAGAATTGTTGATTGCAGTGCGGACGGCCGTAAAGGGCACGCGCGCTTGGCATGCGGGTTCGGAGACGGCACGAAAACCGAGGTCCACCGGGGAATCCGAGGGAAGCTCCCTCCTCGCCTTGCGCGGAACTGCCAGGCCGACACGGATGTCGAAGCGCAACCG
>VAZU01000238.1:1936-6139 GCA_005884745.1 Alphaproteobacteria bacterium | reverse complement strand
TCGACGCGGTGACAGCTTCATCGCCGCGCACGCGCGCCGCAGCCGGGAACACCAAGCCAACGGGATCGCGGGCGAGCCGCATGATCAGGAGCCCGATCACCGCGTTCCAGAAGCCGACGACCGTCCACGGCAGAATGACCGCGAACAGCGCCAGCCACAGCCAATCCACGAAGCCGTATCCGCCGGGCGAGAGCGCCGCGGCGGCGAGCCACAGCAGCGCCGCCATGGTCGCGGCATTGAGCACCGCGACCACGGCCCGGCGCGCTCCGATGCCGGGATCGGCGGCTCCGACCGCCGCGGAGCTGGTTCGTTCGAGCATGCCCCCCGTTCCCGGATGCGTTTTTGGTTCTGGCAGGATATAGCGGGCCGGCGATCTGCAAGTCCAATCACGGGATGGAAAAGTGGCGAGCAGTCGGGGGCAGGCCGCCGCGGCGCTATGGTACGTCGGCCCGGGCCGCGGCGAAATTCGCGAGGAGCCCGCCATCGAGCCGGGGCCGCATGACGTGCGGGTGCGGGCGCTCCACGGCGCGCTCAGCCGCGGCACCGAGCGCCTGGTGTTCGCCGGAAAAGTGCCCGAAGGCGAGTTCGAGCGCATGCGCGCGCCGTTCATGGGCGGCGCGTTCCCATTCCCGGTCAAATACGGTTATGCCGTCGTCGGCCGGGTCGAAACCGGACCGAGCGAGCTTCGCGACCGCATCGTGTTCGCGCTGCATCCGCATCAGAGCGTTTTCACCATCCCGGCCGGGGCAGCGGTCCCGGTACCTGAGGGCGTGCCTCCGCGGCGCGCGGCGCTCGCCGCCAATATGGAAACCGCGCTCAACGCCGTTTGGGACGCAGCGCCGGGACCCGCGGATCGCATTGCGATTGTCGGGGCGGGGGTCGTCGGCTCGCTCATCGCTTTCCTGTGCGGCAAGCTGCCGGGCGCCCAGGTGATCCTGGTCGATATTGCCGGGTCTCGCGCCGAGCTCGCGAAACGGCTCGGGGTCGGGTTCGCGCTGCCGGCCGCGGCGCCGGCCGATTGCGATCTGGTGTTTCACGCCAGCGGCACCGCCGCCGGGCTGGCGACCGCGCTTGGTTTAGCCGGCGAGGAGGCGAGTGTGATCGAGCTGAGCTGGTACGGAACCGGCGAGGTGCCGATCCCGCTGGGCGAGGCCTTCCACAGCCGCCGCTTGCGGCTCGTGTCGAGCCAGGTCGGACGTGTTGCGCCCTCGCATCGCGCACGATGGACCCCGCAGCGCCGGCTCGCGGCGGCGCTCGACCTGCTCGCCGATCCGGCCCTCGACGCGCTGCTGGCTCCCGCGATCGCGTTCGCCGATCTCCCCGCACAACTGCCCACGATCTTTGCGCCGGACAGCGGCGTATTGTGCCAGCTGATCGATTATCGTTGAACCTTCGTTCGGATCGGGCGCGGAGGATACCCCTGTGTTTGGCGTCGAAGTCTCCGACCACATCATGGTGGCGCATTCGTTCCGCGGCGCGGTGTTCGGCCCGGCGCAGCGGCTGCATGGCGCGACCTTCGCGGTCAGTGCCTGCTTCCTGGCGGAACGGCTCGACACCAACGGGATCGTGGTCGACATCGGGCGTGCGCAGCAGGTGTTGCAGTCCACGCTCGAACCGCTGAACTACCGCAATCTCGACGACTTGCCGCAGTTCAAGGATGTGAACACGACCACGGAGTTTCTGGCAAAATATCTGTTCGACCGGCTTGCCGAGGCGGTGCGCGGCGGCGAGCTCGGCCGCGAGCCCGGAGAAATCGCGGCGATCCGCATCACCATCGCGGAATCGCCGCTGGCGCGCGCGTCCTACGAGGCGAACTTGCGGTGATCCGTCGGATTGCCTTCGCGGTTCCGGGCGATCTGTCGACGCCGACCGGCGGCTATACCTACGACCGGCGCATCATCGGCGAGCTGCGCCGGCTCGGTTCCGGCGTCGATGTGATCGATCTCGGCGAAGGATTTCCGCGGCCGAACGCGGAAACCCGCGCTGCCGCGCTGGCAAAGCTCGCCGCTGTCCCGCGCGGATCGGCGATCGTGGTCGATGGATTGGCGCTGGGCGTGCTTCCGGAAATCGCCGCGTTGCGTGCGCGCAATCCGCTGATCGGGCTGGTGCATCATCCGCTGGCGCTGGAAACCGGGCTTGCGCCCGACGAGATCGAACGCTTCCGCGCGAGCGAGCGCGCGGCGCTGGCGAGCATGCAGGCGATCATCGTCACGAGCCCGGCGATCGCGCGGGTGCTGGTCGCTGACTACGGCGTCTCGCCCGACGTGCTGAGCGTTGCGCCGCCCGGCAGCGAACGCGTTCGCTGCGCGCACGGCGGCGGCGGCACGGTCGCGCTGCTTTCGGTCGGCATCATCGTGCCGCGCAAGGGCTACGATCTGCTCGTCGCTGCGCTCGCCACGCTTGGCGACTTGCCGTGGCGGCTCACCATTGTCGGCGATCGCCGGCGCGACGCGCAAGCATCGGCGCGGCTCGATGCCGACGTTCTCCGGCACGGCCTCACGGCACGCGTCGCGATCGAAGGCGCGGTGTCGGCGGAGCGGCTTGCGGAACTCTATTCGGCCGCCGACGTGTTCGTGCTCGCCTCGCGCTATGAGGGCTATGGTATGGCGTTTGCGCAGGCGATTGCTTACGGCGTGCCGGTGATCGGGACGACGGCCGGCGCGATCCCGGAGACGGTTCCGGCCGGGGCCGGGCTTCTGGTCCCGCCCGACGACGTTCGGGCGCTCGCGGCGGCGTTGCGGCTGCTGATCTCGGATGCGGGCGAGCGGGCGCGGCTCGCCCGCAATGCGCGGGCGGCCGCAAACCTGCTTCCGACCTGGGCGGCTGCGGCGGCGGTGTTTGTGCGCGCGATCGAGGGGGTGTCATGAAGCCGTTCTCGGCCGGCTGGCTTGCGGCACGCGAACCGCACGATCAGCGCGCGAGAAACCCCGCGGTTCTCGACGCGCTGGCCGCCGCCGTCGCGGGGTTGAGCTCGATTCGCATCGTCGATCTCGGCTGCGGCACCGGGGCGACCTTGCGCGCGATCGCCCCGCGCCTGCGGGTCCCTCAGCATTGGCATTGTGTCGACAATGATCTCGGACTCCTGGAGCGGGCCGCTCGTCTCGAGCCGCCCAGTGGAGTGGCGATAAGCACGAAAGCGCTCGACCTGGTCCGGGACCTCGAAGCGGCGCTCGACGGGCCGATCGATCTCGTCACCGCGTCGGCGCTGTTCGACCTCGTTTCCGATGCATGGCTGGAGCGTTTCGTCGTGGAAACCGCGGCGCGGCGGCTGCCGGCCTATATCGCCCTGACCCACGATGATGACATCGCGATCGAGCCCTCCGATCCGCTCGATGACGCGGCGATCGCCGCGGTCTGTCGGCACCAGCGTCGCGACAAGGGATTCGGGCCCGCGCTCGGGCCCGGCGCGGCCAAGGCCGCCGTCGCTCGGTTCGAGCGTGCCGGCTATCGGGTCATCGCAGGCCGTTCCGACTGGCGGCTCGAGCCGGCTGATGGCGAAATGCAGGCGGCGGTGCTCGACGTCTGGGCCGGCGCCGCGTCGGAGGAGGGCGGGCTCCCGCTCGCCGAGGGGGTCGCCTGGCTGACCCGGCGCCGCGATCTCGTCGCGGCGGGCCGTTCGGCGATGCACCTGGGCCATGTGGATTTTCTCGCGCTGCCGGACCGAAATCGGCAGCACTGACGCCAGCCAATTGTTTGTATCACCTGGAGCCGGCCGCGCTTCACCTCTCCCCGATGGGGAGAGGTCGGCTCGCGTAGCGAGCCGGGTGAGGGGGTGACGACAACCAACGGAAAAACTTGCGCCCCTCACCCCAACCCTCTCCCCAGCGGGGAGAGGGAGTCAGGCCTCGCGTGCGGGCCCCTTCGCGCGAAATACCGGAACTCTGCGCGCGGAAAAATCGCAGTCGAACAGCACTTCCTCGGCGATGCGGTGGATCCGGACCGCCGGCCGCAGCGCTTCGTCGATCCGTGTGATCGGCGCCAGCGCCAATCCGGCAGGGCCGGCGCCGAGAATGATCGGCGCCAGCAGGATATGCAGGCGATCGAGACAGGACGCGGCGAGAAAGCCGGAGATCGTCGCCGGGCCGCCTTCGACCAGGATGCGGCGAAAGCCTCGCTCGGCGATTGCGTTGAGAATCGCCGCGGGGGCGAACCGTCCGTCGGTCAGGGGCAGATTCACGATTTCGATTCCCGCCGGCAGCGGCG
>VAZU01000238.1:0-1927 GCA_005884745.1 Alphaproteobacteria bacterium | reverse complement strand
GCATCCGCGGCCGCCCGCCCGCTCGGATCGAGCACGACGCGCGCCGGACACGGTCCGTGCACGAGACGCACCGTGAGCTGCGGATCATCGGCAACGACGGTCGCGACCCCGACCACGACCGCGTCGACCAGCGCGCGCAGCCGATGCAGATGCTCGCGGCCCGCGGCGCCGTTGATGTAATGCGAATGGCCGGTCGGCGTCGCGATGCGTCCATCGAGCGATTGCCCCATCTGCGCGATGACGACGAGGTCGTCGACCGTTCCGTTTCGCAGCGGACCGAACAGGCCGTCCCAATGCGGCGGCAAAAGCCCGCCCGAGCGAAACGTGCTCGGAATGCCGTCCCAGTCCGGGTCCTGCGGCTTGGACCTGCTCCGCGAATTCTGCGCTTGTTTGGAAATCGCTTTCATCCTCTCATGGGCGTCAGCGATCGAATGAATGGATCACAAACGGGAATATTGGCGTTATTGCAAGGGTTCGTCTCGTTGGGCCCTGGCAGGAAGCTTGCGAAATGCCGAAGGACATGGTTGCGGATTTGGTTTCCGGTTTGTTCGGCTTGCCGGCAAAGATGGCAGTCGAACGGGGCCTTGCCGAATTCCGTGCCGGCAGGCCGGTTCTGTTCGCCGCCGAGAGCAGCGTGATCGCGGTGCCGGTCGACGCGCTTGATGCCGAGCGCCTGCACAGCTTCGTCGGCGCGTTCGCGAGCAGTGCGGATGCGTTGCCGCTGCGGCTCGCGGTCACGGCCAGGCGCGCTCGCGCCCTCGGCATCGACACCGAACGACCGATCGCGTTGACGTTGGACGGCAGCGAAGATCTCGATGCGATCCATTCGCTTGCCGCCGCGGCGGCCGCGCCGCGTGCGGTCGCGGCGGTCCCCGTGGGCCCCGCGGCCATCGCGGCGATCGAGCTTGCCAAGCTCGCGCAGCGTTTGCCGGCATTGCTGATCGCCGCGGCCGATCCCAACCACGAATTGCCGAATGCAGGCTTGCTGCTCAGCGTGGAGGCCGAAGCGCTGGGGCGGTTCCGGCAACAGCTCGTCGAATCTCTGCGGATCGCCGCCACCTCCCGCGTGCCGCTCGAAGGCGCGGAGCAGGCGCAATTCGTCGTGTTCCGGGACGGCATCGGCGGCAGCCCGGCCGCGATCGTCATCGGGGAGCCCGATCTCGCCCAGCCGGTGCTCGTCCGGCTGCACTCGGCCTGCCTGACCGGGGACGTGTTCGGGTCGAGGCGCTGCGATTGCGGCGATCAGCTCAAGCTTGCGATTGCCCGCGTCAAGCACGCGGGCGGCATCATCCTCTACCTCGACCAGGAGGGGCGCGGGCTCGGCCTCGCCAACAAGATGCAGGCGTATCGGCTGCAGGATTGCGGCCTCGACACGGTCGATGCCAATGTGACGCTCGGTTTCGAGAACGATGAGCGCGACTATGGGATCGCGGCGCGCATGCTGCAATTGCTCGGCTGCCGCCGCGTCGTGCTGCTGACCAACAATCCGGCCAAATTGGACGGCCTTGCCGGCGCCGGCATCGAGGTCTGCGGGTGCATGCCGCTGCATGCGCCGGTCAATGCCGAGAATCGCCGCTATCTGACCGCCAAGGCCGTGCGCGCCGGACATCGGCTCGACCATTTGTGGAGATCCTGACCAAATACTCGGCGTGTCATCGCCCGGCTTGGCGCAAGTCGGATGTTTCCGACTTGCGATTTGATGATGCGCAACTCGGGAACACCCGAGTTGCGAGGCGACCCAGTAACCTCGGGTCCAGCAATTCCTGGGTAGAGGTCGTGCCAATCCGGATTGACGGCTTCGATCAGACGGATCTTCCAGGTGCGCGGCCATTTTTTCAGCCGCTTCTCGCGTTGGATCGCAAATTCGACATCGCCGAATTGCTCATAATAAACCAGCCTGCTTACACCATATTTTTTCGTAAAACCT
>VAZU01000237.1 GCA_005884745.1 Alphaproteobacteria bacterium | reverse complement strand
ACGCCCTGGCGTTTGCCGAAATCGCTTGCACGAGAATCCCGTGCCGGGGTCCATCGCCAGCGCCACCGGAACCCGCTAAGCTTAAGCCCAGCGAATTTGCGAAGCCGATGGGAGGCCGCCATGACCTGGAGACCCGATCCGAGCTTTTATCCATCCCCGCGCATGGCCATGAAGGCGCCGCCGGAAAAATTCGCCTATGTGGCCGCGTTCGATCCAACGCGCAAGAAGCCGGACGCGATCGCGGTCGTCGACGTCGACCCCGGCTCCAAGAGCTATGCGAAAATCCTCGGCAACGTGGAAATGCCGAGCGTGGGCGACGAGCTGCATCATTTCGGCTGGAACGCCTGCTCCTCGTGCCTGTGCCCGAACGCGCCGCATCCGCATGTGGAGCGGCGCTATCTGGTGGTGCCGGGCTTGCGCTCTTCGCGCATCCACATCCTCGACACCAAGCCCGACCCGCGCAAGCCGAAGATCGTCAAAGTCATCGAGCCCGATCGCTTCCCCGCTCGCCCGATCGACCAGCGCCTCGCGCTCGTGCGCCGCGAACAGCCATTTGGCGCCCCAGAGCCGCAGCGCGAGCAGCACCATGCCGAGCTCCCGCCCCTGGTCGGTCAAGACGTATTCGTGCCGGGCGCCACCGGCCGCCGCGGTTCTTTCGAGGATGCCGCGGGCGACGAGTTTCTTGAGCCGGGCCGCGAGGATGTTGCGGGCGGCGCCCAGGCTCTGCTGAAATTCGCCGAACCGGCGCTTGCCCATCAGGGCGTCGCGCACGATCAGGAGCGACCACCATTCGCCGATCGAATCGAGCGAGCGCGCAACCGGACACGGCGCATGGGCCAGACTCTTGCGTTTCATGGAACCGCTCTCGCCGCAGACCGAGCCCGGTCCGGGCCGGTGATGATTCGGATCCGCATGGTAGTCCCTGGCAAAGAAGTTTCAAATTGAAATCTATGTGGTTTTGTGATTAAACTTATGTCAGGCTGAAGGGAAGCGCTTGCCAACCCGTCTGCTATCTCGGAACGAGCGAGCCGGTGGACGCAATCCCGGAGGAGATCATGACCGAGACGGGAGAATCTGTCGGCGCGGTGAGCCCGTTTCGATTTCTCGGCCGCAGTCTCTTTGTCGATGTGGCGCTGCCGTGGCTGACGGTGCGGATCCTGGAAGCCCATGGCGTGCCGACGGTGTGGGCGCTCGCGGTTGCCGCGCTGTTCCCCGGGGCTTCGACGTTGCTGAGCTGGGTCTACGGGCGGCGCGTCGAGGCGATCGGGATCGCGGTATTCGTCACCATCCTGCTCGGGATCGCGATGGCGCTGATCAGCGACGAGGTCCGGTTCGGCCTCCTGAAGGCGGCGCCCGCCTTCGGCCTGTTCGGTCTCGCCTGCCTCGCCTCCCTCCTGATGCCTCGGCCGCTGATGTTCTTCGTCGCCCGCCATTTCCAGACCGCAGGCGATCCGGCGAGGGCCGCCGAATGGAACGCGCGCATGGAAGTTGCGGGCTTTCGCCATGCCATGCGCGTCATCACCACGGTCTGGGGCGTGGTCTGCGTGCTGGAAGCGGTGTTGGGCTTCGCGGCCGCGTTCCTGCTCCCGGTGCACACCGCGATCGTGGCGGAGCCGGCGCTGGGCATCGCCAGCGTGGTCGGGCTGCTGGTTTGGACCACGGCTTACGCCAGAGCCCGACAGGCGCGGGCCCGGCAGACCCCGGCTGCTGCATCCTGAGCGCCGGCATAGCAACCAACTCGAGCGGGTGGCTTCGGTCCGGGCGCGGCCCCCGCATTGGGCGCGGCTCTAGCCCCGCCGTGCGGCGTGTTGCGCCGCCAGTTTCCGGCGCAGCAAATACGGCTGCGCGTACCAGAGCGCAATCAGCACGATCAGGACTGCTAGTGCCGCCGCGATGCCGAGGACCTGCGTTTCGGCGATCTTGCCGACGGCCACGTAGACGTCGCCGGCAATGCCGGCGGCCAGCGGCACGGTCGCGGCAACGACGAACCAGGAACCGATGCGGTGGAAATCCTCGGTGTCCTCGCCGCGAAACGCGATGCGGTGGAAGGCCGCCGGCGCCATCAGCAGGATGACCGCGAGCGCCACCAGCACCAGGGCCGCGGCATGCACGAGCCTCGATGTGAACGGCAGCGTTTCGAACGCGCGGGTCAGCGTCACCACGAGCTGAAACCCCAGCAGCGCCTGCGCGCCCGGAAGCACCACGCGCGCCTCGGTCAGCATTTCCTCGATCTTGGTGGACAGCGGCGTGTGCTGCTCCGGCTCGGATTTGGACATCGGTGCCTCCGTGGCGCGTTTGACGAGATATTCGAGGCCGTACCAGAACACGAGCGCGAGAATGAAGAACGCGGCGCCGGCCATGTAGCCGGCGGCGGGCCCGAACAGCCGCTCGAACACCGCGTAATGGTCGATGCCGAGGCTGATCGCAAAGGGCAGCAATGCGGCCCCCGCCATCGTGCCGGTGACGCGAAAGATCCGCTCCGTGGTGCGTCCCTGCTCGACGATCCGATGCTGCATGGAGGGCGCGATCAACAGGCCGAGCGTGGTGACCATCAGCAATAGCGCGACCGCGTCGAGCCCGCGCGCCAGCGAGCTCAATTCGCCGAATGATTCCTGGAATACGCCCTGGAACTGGAACCCCAACAGGATCTGGCCGCCGAGGACGAGCAGACGAGTCTCGTTGAGGGCGGTCTTGAGCTTTTTCTGCAGGCTCCCGGACGATAGCGGCATGTCCGCTACAACCGATCGATGGCGCTCGCAGTTCCGGCTGGCGTGAGGCGCGCGAGCTTGGCTGATTGGCGGCTGATGCCGGGGCTCGTTTGTCTGCGCGAGATCAATCTGGGTTCGCAGGCCCGCGGATCCCGGACCGGCCGCCGTCCGGCGACCGCGCCGCCGCTCCGGAAGCCGAGGCGAACGGATTGGCCTCGGTCGCGATCGCCACGCCGAAGCCCTCAAAATGATTGGGCAGCGCGCCGCCGCGATAGAGCCTGGGAAATTCGCCGGGGTGGATGAACTCGTCGCGGAACCACGGAAATTTCTTCGGATCGAAACAATCAACCAACCAATCGATGACGTGGCGGACCCGGGGGATGCGGCCGGCATCGGCGTGATAGGTCAGCCAGACGTCGCGGGTGGAGCGCAGGTCGAGATCGATCGGAACCATCTTGGTGCCGAGCGCCGCCCCATAGGTGACGAGCCAGCCGATACCGGCGCCGTTGGCGATGGCCGCGGCATGGGCGGTGCTGGAGTTGGTGCGGACCGCGAGAAAACCCGGGCGCGGCACATCGCCGAACCAGCGCTGGTAGAATTCGCTGCCGCCGCTCTGCTCGGAGACTTGATAGACGATGCGATGGCGGCTCTTCAGCTCGGCCACGCTCGCGGGAACGCCGTAGGTCTGGAGGTAGGAGGGCGCCGCGAACGGCATCGAATGCAGGCGGCCGAGCCGGATCATCTTGAGGTCGGCGGCGGTCGGTTTCGTCAGCTGCACGGCAACCTCGGCTTCGAGCCGCAACAGGTCGACCGAGCGCATGCCGCAGTGAAGATCGACGAGCAGCATCGGATAGGCCCGCTGGAACTCCGGTAGTCGCGGCGCCAGCCAGAAGGTGCCGAGGCCCTCGGTCACCGCCAGCCGGATCTCGCCCGCAAGGGATGGGACCGCCCGCTGCCGGGCCCAACCATTATCTGCTGGGCATCGAGCGCGCGGACGGCGTGCAGGCGTTCGATCCGCGGGATATCAGCCTCGACGACCTGCGGAATTTCATCGAGGGAGACTGACCGGGGTCGTCGCAAGGTTCCGCTCCCGTTGCGCCTGGCTCAGCTGCCGCCGGCCTCGGCCTTGAGGATCGGACCGAACAGCGCCCAGCTCTCTCCGCTGAAACGCATCATCTGCATCTGCTCGATCGGAGCGTATTGGTCCGGGCGGGTGTTGATGGCGATCCCGGGCAGCACCATGGGAAGCTGCAAACCGCGCAGGCTCGCCGCCTGCCTCATCACGTTTTCCCGCGTGAGATCGTCGCCGCACTGCCCGAGGACCTCGACCAGCGTCTGCCCCTCCGGGTAATATTGGTCCATGAAAGCGCGCCATTGCCGCAGCCCAGGATCCGCAACCCAGGCGGGATCGTCGGGATCCTTGAGAAAGCTGGTGGACAGGACGCCTCGGGCATTTTCTGGGCCCGCAGGCTTCATCACCGAGCCGATCGCCGTGGAGACGTTGTTGAGGACGTGCACGGGCCGCCAGTCGAGCTCGACCAGCTTGCGGATCATCTGAATGACGAATTTCGGGCCGGCCACGTCGAACAGAATGTCCACGCCCGAAGCCTTCAAGGAAACGAGCTCGGAATCCAGCGTGGTCGCCGTGGCTTCGTAGGGCACCTCGACGATCGGCATCCGGCCGGCAATGCCGTCTTTGAGCCCTTTGAGATAATCCTTGCCGTAATCGTCGTTCTGATAAAGCGCGCCGATTTTTCCGCCGGGGTGCTGCTCCAGCAGGTAGCGCGCGTAAATGCGCGCCTCGCCCTGGTAGGTCGGCTGCCAGCCCATGGTCCAGGGAAAGCGCTTCGGGTCGTTCCATTTGCTGGCGCCGCTGGCGATGAACAGCTGCGGCACTTTTCTGTTGTTCATGTATTTCTGGATCGCGGTGTTGGTCGGCGTTCCCAGGCTGTTGAAGATGAGCAGGACCTCGTCGCTCTCCACGAGTTTTCTGGCCTGCTCCGTGGTCTTGGCGGGGTTGTAGCCGTCGTCATAGGAGATGAAGCGAATCTTGCGGCCGCGGATGCCGCCTTCGGCGTTGATCTTGTCGAAATACGCGGCCTCGGTCCTGCCGATGACGCCGTAGGGCGACGCCAGTCCGCTATACGCGACGATGTGGCCGATCTTGATCTCGGTGTCGCTCGCGCCCGGATCGTAGCGCTGCTGCGCGGGCGCGGGATCTCCCGCGAGCGTCAGCCCGAGGCCGAGCGCCATTGCGGCCGGCAGGCTCCTGCGGTCGCACCCCATCTTCCTCTCCCAGGCGAACCGTCGCTAGGACCGGCACCGCCGCGCCCTGTTTTCCGACTTTTTTCCACCATGTGGAAGTTCGCATTGCTGGGCAGCGGTTTGCGTGAGGCAAATCACACAAAGGGCCGTTTTTAGCGCATTTCGGCAGACGGTATTTTGGTGGGGTGTCCGTTTCCGAGAACACCCCTGTCCTGCGGCGGGACAGCTTCAGGCCTCGATCGCTTCAAGGTTTTGCCATAGTGTTAGCGCAACCTTACCGTTTGGACCCGGAACGACCCGGAACATTGCCATGCCGATCTTCATGCTCAACGGGATGATCACCGGTCAGAGCGCGGCGGTGGCGCGCGCCGACCGCCTCGCCATCGACTACGTCGAGATCCGGGAGCGCGGCGGCGCCAGCACGCGGCTGAACAATGTCCGGGCGGCACCGGAGGTCGCGAGCATCCTGAAGGTCGGGGCCAGCGGCAAATTCTTTTTTCGCGACGTGGGCCCGACCAACCGCCTGTTGGGCATCGAGCGGACGGACGGCGTGCAGGCCTTCGACCTGCAGGACGCCACCGTCCATGCCTTGCACCAATACGTCGAGCGCGCGTCGGGCGAGGGTCCGACGGGTCGGGCCTAGCGGCGCGCTCAGCGCGCCCGGTGGCGTCCCCCGGCCATCAGCATGAAGTCCGGGAACTCGATGAACGGGACCTCGTCCTCGGCGAAATGTCCGGACACGTTGAACAACGGCTCGCCGCGATAGATGCCGGCAAACTCCCGCGGGTGAACGAACTCGTCGCGGAACCAGGGGAACCGTCGCGGATCGAAGGAATCGACGACCCAATCGATGACATGGCGCACGCGCGGGATGCGCGCCACGTCGGGATGATAGGTCAGCCAGACGTCGAACATCGAGCGCGCATCGAGATCGATCGCGACGAGCCCCTCGGCAATGGCCGACGCATAGGTCGCCAGCCAGCCGATCCCGGCTCCGCTGGAGACCGCGAGCGCATGGGCGCTGCTGGAATTGGTGCGTACGCAAACCACGCCGGCCTGCGGGCGGTCGCCCAAGACGGATGCATGGAATTCCCGCGCGGCGGCCTGCTCGGCAACCTGGAGCACGAGGCGATGCCTGGATAGCGCCTCGACGCTGTCCGGCACGCCGTAGGTCTCGACATAGGAAGCGGCCGCGTACGGCATCACGTGCAGGCGGCCGAGCTTGACCACCTTGAGGTCGGCTTCGCCGGGTCTGACCAGCTGCACGCCGGCATCGGCTTCCAGCCGTAGCATGTCCACCGGACGCATGGCGCAGCGCAGGTCGACCAGCAGATTGGGATGGGTGCGGCGGAATTCGGCG
>VAZU01000236.1 GCA_005884745.1 Alphaproteobacteria bacterium | reverse complement strand
CGATGTGCGGGTGCCGGTCGAGCACCTCGTCGGCGAGGAGAACAAAGGCTGGGACGTCGCCAAATATCTCCTCGGTCACGAGCGCACAGGCATCGCGCGGCTCGGCAAATCCAAGGAGCGGGTCAAATTCGCCAAAGAGATGGCGCATGAGATGCGCGCCAACGGCAAGCCGTTGATCGATGATCCGGCCTTCCGCCTGCGCGTCGCCCAGCTCGAAACCGACATCAAGGCGCTCGAGATCACCCAGTTCCGCGTCGTTTCAGCCTATGCGAAAAAAGAAGCCGGAAAGCCCGATCCATTGTCTTCGGCATTGAAGATCAAGGGGACAGAGCTGCTGCAGGCGACGACCGAGCTGGCGATGGATGTCGGCGGCCCATTGGCGATGCCGGATTGGGCGCAGGAGCTGGAAGCGCTCAGCAACGAGCCAGAGCTCGGGCCCGCCTGGGCCAGCGAGGCGACCAAGAGCTACCTCTTCCTGCGCGCCGCCTCGATCTATGGCGGCACCAACGAGATCCAGAAGAACATCCTGACCAAAGCCGTGCTGGGTCTGTGATGGATTTCGAATTTACCGACGAGCAGCGCCTTCTACGAGACTCAGTCGACCGGCTGCTCGCCGACCATTACGGCTTTGCACAGCGACGCGGCTATCTCACCGAGCCCGAGGGTTGGAGCACCGCGCTGTGGTCGCGCTACGCCGAGCAGGGGCTCCTCGGTCTGCCTTTTGCAGAGGAGCATGGCGGCTTTGGCGCCGGCGCCATCGAGATCATGCTGGTGATGGAGGCGTTTGGCCGGGTGCTGGCGCTCGAACCTTATTTGGCGACGGTAGTGCTGGGTGGGACCGCTTTGCGCCTGGCCGGCAGCGAGGCGCAGAAATCGGCGATCCTGCCGCAGGTCGCCGAAGGCCGGATGACCCTGGCCTTCGCGCATGGTGAGCGCCAGGCGCGCTATGATCTGACGGATCTATTGACGACGGCAAAGCCGACCGCGCGCGGCTGGGTGCTCGATGGCGCCAAAAGCGTCGTCGCGCATGGCGATGGCGCCGACCGGCTGATCGTCAGCGCACGGCTCTCGGGCGAGCGCGACGACCCCGAGGGGATCGGCATATTCCTGGTCGATGCCAAGACGAACGGCGTGGCGCGCCGCTCCTACCCGATGCGCGACGAAACCCGGGCGGCGGAGATCGCGTTTAGCGGGGTCGAGGTCGGCAGCGATGATGTATTGGGCGAGCCCGGCAAGGCGCTGCCGGTCATCGAGCGCGTGGTCGAGGCCGGGATCGCCGCGACCTCGGCCGAGGCGGTCGGGGCGATGGAAGCGATGCACGCAATGACCCTCGAATACCTGAAGACCCGCCAGCAATTCGGTAAGCCGATCGGGCAGAACCAGGTGCTCCAGCACCGCGCTGCAGAGATGCTGATATCCTTGGAGCAAGGACGCAGCATGGCGATGCTGGCGGCAATGATGGTCGACGAGCCCGACGCCGCGGAGCGGACCCGCAATATCGCCATGGCCAAGGTCGGGGTCGGCCAGGCGAGCCGTTTTGTCGCGCAGAACGCGGTCCAATTGCACGGTGGGATCGGCATGACCGAGGAATATGCGGTCGGCCACTATTTCCGGCGCTGCATGGTCATCGAACATATGTTCGGCGACCCCACCTATCATCTGTCGCGGCTCGCCGAGGGGGTGCGGTAGGCCGCATTGCAAGGAGCGCAGCGATGAGCGTCGAGCTGAACCACACGATCATCCCGGCGAAGGACAAATGGGCGTCCGCCAAGTTCCTCGCCGACATCTTGAACCTCGAGGCGGGTCCCGAGTGGGGCCACTTCGTGCCGGTCAAGACGGCCAACGGGGTCACTCTCGATTTTGCCGACTCTACGGACTTCCACCCGCGGCACTTCGCCTTCCTGGTCAGCGAAGCCGAGTTCGACGCGGCGCTCGCCCGCATCCGAGCGGCCGGCGTCGCGCATTACGCGAATTTCCGTCGCGAGCGGCCGGGCGAGATCAACCATCTCTACGGCGGCCGCGGGGTTTATTTCGACGACCCCAACGGCCATCTGCTCGAGCTGATCACCCAGCCCTACGGCCCAATCCCGCAGGGAGGATGAGCGGAGCGTTTAGGGCATCACGGTCGTGCGTGCTTCGAGACGCGCTCTTCGAGCGCTCCTCAGAGCGTGTGAATCTTTTGCGCATTTTGTCCGGCTGAAGGGGTTCCGGCGAGTGGAAATGGTGTTATTGCGTCGCATCGGGGAGTGGTTTGTGGGGGAACCGGTTGGTGCCGCACGAGAGCGAGCTTTTTGGGGATTTGCCGGAGCAGTGTGTGCCGGAAGCGCCGGGTCGGGGGATGCCGCGGTTGCGGCAGCCGGAGCGGCATCAGCTGGGCTGGCAAGTGGCGATGATCGACGATCTGGTGGCGCGCGATCATCCGGTGCGGGCGGTGTGGGCGTTTGTGCAGGCGCTTGATTTGCGCGCGCTGCATGATGCGGTGAAGGCGCGGGAGGGGGTGCCGGGGCAGGCGCCGCCGGCGCCCGAGCTGATGATGGCGCTGTGGCTGTGGGCGACGGTGGACGGGGTCGGCAGCGCGCGGCAGCTCGCCCGGTTGTGCGAGCAGCACCTCGCCTATCGCTGGCTGTGCGGCGGGGTGTCGATGAACTACCACACGCTGTCGGATTTCCGGGTGGCGCATGCCGAGGTGCTCGACCGGTTGCTGGCCGGGGGTGTGGCGGCGCTGGTCGAACAGGGTCTGGTGGCGCTCGACGTGCTGGCGCAGGACGGGCTCAAGGTGCGGGCGGCGGCCGGGGCGGGTTCGTTCCGCCGGCGCGAGCGGTTGGGCAAACTGGCGGTGGCGGCCAAAGCTCGGGTCGAGCGGCTTCGCGCCGAGCTCGAAGCGGATCCGGCGGCGGGTGATCGGCGCCAGCGGGCGGCGCAACAGCGTGCCGCGCGCGAACAGGAGGAGCGGGTGAAGGCGGCGCTCGATCGGATGAGTGAGCTCGAGGCCGAGCGGGCGCGTCGCGAGAAGACCAACAAGGCCGAGGTCAGCCGACAAAAGGAGCCGCGCGCCTCGACCACCGATGCCGAGGCGCGGGCGATGAAACTGGCCGATGGCGGGTTTCGCCCGGCCTACAACATGCAGATCGTGTCGGCGGCAAAGGGTCAGGTCATCGTCGCGGTCGACATTGACACCAGCGGCTCGGATCGGGGCTTGGCGCGCCCGACGCTGGAAGGACTGGGCGCTGCCGGGACGAGGCCGTCGGATTACCTGGTCGATGGCGGGTTTGCCAAGAACGAAGACATCGAATGGGCCCATCAGAGCGGCATCAAACTGTGGTGCCCGCCGGCGCAGAGCAAGCATGGCACCGATCCTTACGCACCGCGGCCGGACGACAAACCGGGGGTGGCGGACTGGCGCCGGCGCATGGCCAGCGAGCCAGGGAAAGCGCTCTATAAGGAGCGCGCGAAGGCCGAGTGCCCCAACGCCTGGGCGCGCCGCATGGGCCTCGCCCGATTGCTCGTGCGCGGCAAACACAAGGCCCGCGCCGTGCTGCTGTGGTTCGCGCTCGCCCACAACATGCTGCGCGCTTTCGCGTTGCGACGGGCCGCCATGGCCGCTGCCACTTGAGATAGCGTCCAGACATGCCGGATCAATCACTGATATTCTCGCTCCCTCAACGATACCTCGCCACCGCAATGCCCGTGGGGCAGATGAGGCCCGCGCCAGAGCCGAGCCGTTTTCGGACCTATTGTAAGACGCGGTCGCGCGATACCGATGGCCAGCCGGAGTAAACATTCACAGGCTCTCAGGATGACGTGAGCCATGCCGTTGATCTCGATGGTCATTGCTCGTGCCTCCCATCGTCCGCCGGGGCCGGCAGCTCAAAATGGCCCGCACGCGCCTCGCATTGCAAGGATGACGCCCGCGAGGGTGGCCCGTTATGTTATGCCCTATGGCTCACAAGGGAGTGCAAAGGATGACCGAGGCCAAGCTCGCTCCAAACCTTCCGGGTTGGATGGTGGAGCATGCGAACCGCTACCTTTCCAGCGGCGGCACCGACGGGCACATGCACAAG
>VAZU01000235.1 GCA_005884745.1 Alphaproteobacteria bacterium | reverse complement strand
CGCCTGCCTCAATCTCTTGGTCGCGCTCGGCGCCAAGCCGCACAACATCTGGGTGAGCGACATCGAAGGCGTCGTCTACGAGGGGCGCCAAAAGCTGATGGACCGCTGGAAGGCGGTTTATGCGCAGAAGACGCAGGCGCGCAAGCTCGCCGACGTCATCGAGGGCGCCGACATTTTCCTCGGTCTCTCCGCCGGCGGTGTGCTCAAGCCCGACATGGTGGCCCGCATGGCCGCGGGGCCGCTGATCATGGCGCTAGCCAATCCTAGTCCGGAGATCATGCCGGAGGACGCGCTCGCGGTGCGGCCCGACGCCATGATCTGCACCGGGCGTTCCGACTACGCCAACCAGGTCAACAACGTGCTGTGCTTCCCGTACATTTTTCGCGGCGCGCTCGACGTCGGCGCGACCGCGATCGACGAGGCGATGAAGCGCGCGGCGGTCGAGGCGATCGCGGCGCTCGCCCGCGAGCCGCCCTCCGACGTCGCCGCGCGTGCCTACGGCGGGGAGGCGAGGACGTTCGGGCCGGGCTCCCTCATCCCCAATCCGTTCGATCCGCGGCTGATCCTGCGCATCGCGCCCGCGGTCGCGAGAGCCGCGATGGATTCCGGCGTCGCCACGCGGCCGATCGCGGATTTCGAGCAATACCGCGAGCGGCTGATCCGGTTCGTGTTCCGCTCCGGCGTGATCATGAAGCCGGTGTTCGCCCACGCGAAGGCGGCGCCCAAGCGCGTGATCTATGCCGAGGGCGAGAACGAGCGCATCCTGCGCGCCGCGCAGGTACTTGCCGAAGAAGGCCTCGCCCGCCCGATCCTGGTCGGCCGCCCGGCGGTGATCGAGGCGCGGCTGCAGCGGTTCGGCCTGTCGATTCGCCCCGACAAGGATTTCGACCTCGTCAATCCCGACGACGATCCGCGCTACCGGGACTACGTCGAGACCTATGTCGAGGCCGCCGGCCGGCACGGCGTCACGCCGGACGTGGCGCGCACCCTGGTGCGCACCGACGCAACCGTGATCGCCGCGCTGGCGCTCCGCCGCGGCGAGGTGGACGCCATGATCTGCGGGGTCGAGGGCCGCTACCGCAAGCACCTGGAGCACATCCGCGACATCATCGGGCTTGCGCCCGGCGTGCGGGAATTGGCCGCCCTCTCGCTCGTGATCAGCGCGAAGGGCGAGCATTTCCTCGCCGACACCCAGGTCACGCAGCACCCTTCGAGCGAGGACATCGCCGCCATGGCGGTGCTCGCCGCCGCCCATGTCCGGCGCTTCGGGCTCGAGCCCAAGATCGCGCTGCTCTCCCATTCGGATTTCGGCAGCTACGAGAGCGAATCGGCCCGCAGGATGCGGCGCGCCTCCGAGCTGCTCGCCGCGAATCACCCGGAGCTCGAGGCCGACGGCGAGATGAACGCCGAATCGGCGCTCAACCCGGAATACCGGGCACGCGTGCTGCCGCATTCGCGGCTGAAGGGCGAGGCCAACGTGCTGATCCTGCCGGATCTCGATGCCGCCAACATCGCCTACCACGCCATCCAGGCGTTCGCCGACGCGCTTCCGGTGGGGCCGATTCTCATGGGCGCGGCGCATCCGGCCCACATCCTCACGCCCTCGGTGACCCCGCGCGGCATCGTCAACATGACGGCGATCGCCGTTGTCGAAGCGCAGGCGTGCACCGGCGCGGCGCCGGGGCAAGAAGCGGAGGCGGCGGACGTTTGATCCCGGCGCCGGAACCGCAGCTTTTGCCTGGTTGTGGGCATTATGAAAATCGGAACCTTTTTGCTGAAGAATCGCTTGCAGGCTGGTAGTGTTGTGTTTATGTGGGCCTGAGCCGCTGGGTAGGGTCCGCGTATGGGTCTGTTCCAGCGGCGTTTCGCTGTCCGTGGAGCCGGTTCGCCGGCGCCTCGGGTTCGATCTCTGGTTGGGGAGGACGGCATGCGCCCGAACGCCCTCTTCCAATTGGGGATGGACTTGGGGACCCCAAGTACCTCCCGAAAGGAAGATTCCGCGATCGTCTCGCCTGCGTCGGCCGACGCCGAAGCGCGCGATGATCATTTCGTGGTGAGAAACGGGGTGCGCTGCGCCGGCGTGCATCTCATCGTCGATCTCTACGACGCCGAACGGCTCGACGACGTGGATCATATCGAGGCGGCGCTGCGCCGCGCGGTGGCCGCCGCCGGTGCGACGCTGCTGCACGTGCATCTGCACCATTTCGAGCCCAACGGCGGCGTCTCCGGCGTGGCGGTGCTGGCCGAGAGCCACATCTCCATCCACTCCTGGCCCGAAGCCAATTACGCGGCGCTCGACATCTTCATGTGCGGCAAGGCCGATCCGGACAAATGCGTGCCGGTGCTGCGCGAAGCGTTCAACCCCAAGCGCCTCGCCGTGAGCGAGCTCTTGCGCGGCCAGGGCACGTAAACCTTCCCCGGCGAGCGTGAGGCAGGCGCGCTTCATCTCCCCCTGAAAGGGGGAGGTCGGCTCGCTTAGCGAGCCGGGTGGGGGTCGCGATCCCCTCCCGACCGCTTTGCGGTCGACCTCCCCTTTTCAAGGGGAGGTAAAGAGCGTCTGCGGCTCGACCTGCGAACAAACAACGCCGACGCATCCAGCAGACGAGAGGACACCATTATGACCGCGCAGCGCTGGATCGCCGAAACCCTGTTCGACGAGCTCGGCTTCCGCATGACGTTCGCGGTCGAGCGGGTGCTCTACGAGCTCGCGACCGAGCACCAGCATCTGGTACTGTTCGAGAACAAGCTGTTCGGCAAGGTGCTGATGCTCGACGGCGCCACCCAGGTCACCACCCGGGACGAGTTCATCTATCACGAGATGATGACCCATGTGCCGATCCTGGCGCACGGCCGGGCCCGCGAGGTGCTGATCGTCGGCGGCGGCGACTGCGGCATCGCCGAGGAGGTGCTCAAGCACAAGGCGATCGAGCGCCTGACCCAGGTCGAGATCGACGCCTCGGTCGTGGAGTTCTCCAAGGAGCATTTTCCGGAGTTCACCGGGCCGGTGCTGGGGGATCCCCGCTTCGACCTCGTCATCGACGACGGCATGAATTTCGTCGAACGGACCGAGCGCCGCTTCGATGTCGTCATCGTCGACTCGACCGACCCGCAGGGACCGGGCGCCGTGCTGTTCACCTACGAGTTCTATGCGGCCTGCCGGCGCTGCATGGGCGCGGGCGGCATCATGGTGACGCAGAATGGCGTGCCGTTCTTCCAGCCCGACGAGCTCATCTCGAGCGTCGGCCATTTTCGCAAGCTGTTCGCCGACGCCGGCTGCTATGTCGCCGCCATTCCGACCTATGTCGGCGGCCACATGGCCATGGGCTGGGCCGCCGACGATCCCGCGTCGCGGGCGCTGCCGGTCGCGATTTTGGCCGAGCGTTATGCCGCGGCAGGAAAATTCCCGACGCGATATTGGACGCCGGAGGTGCACCGCGCCGCCTTCGCGTTGCCGCGGTTCATTGCCGAGATCGTGGAGAAGGCGAGAGCGGGGTAGCAGCAGCCACCCGGGGCCTCGTGTCCCGGGCGCAGCGCAGCACCCCGGAACTCGTCCGGGGAATGCGGTTACGTCACATCCTGGTCCTGCGGCCGTCCTTGCGCGCGCGCTTGCGCGTCTCCGCGCCGTGCCGGCCCGGCTCGCGGCCGCGCGATCCGGCGATCTCTTCTGCCAGATCGACGAGTGCGCGACGGATCTGCGGATCCTCCATCTGCGAATAGGCGCGGACCAGACGGACGGCCCCGGCGGTCTCCAGGAAGCTCAAGCCGGTGCTGGCGCTGCCGGACGGCAGTGAGGGGCTCATGTCGCCGCTGAAGAAGAAGGCGACGGGGACGCCGAGGACGTCGGCGATGCGCGACAAACGCCCCGCGCCGACCCGGTTGACGCCTTTCTCGTATTTCTGCACCTGCTGAAAGGTGACCCCGAGGTTGTTCGCGAGCTCGGTTTGCGACATGCGGCAAACCAGGCGTTGCGCGCGAATTCTGCGCCCGACGTCCATATCGCGTGCGTCGGGTGCTTTGGTTCTCGTCTTGCTGCGGTTTTAAAGATTGCCGCCGGTGATCAGCTAGTTCCTACTCTCCTCGGCAAAGGTGCCATATTCCGTTCACCCTGCCCGGGGTAGGTTCTTGAGAGTTGCGCAAATCGATCGCGGGCCCGGCTTGCCGCGGGAGGCCATGTTACTGGAGCCCGGTCCGGCGCGCCAGCCCAACTGCAATCTAGGGCATAATTTCCGTGGATACCCGCTCCTGGAGTGGTGTGGGTATCATTGTACCAAAACCGCAACCCTAGATGCCGAGCGCCCCGGCCTTGGCGGCGGCATAGCGTTCGGCGACCTTCGGCCAGTTCACCACGTTCCACCAAGCCTTGAGGTAATCGGCCCGGCGATTTTGATATTGCAGGTAATAGGCGTGCTCCCACACGTCGTTGCCGAACAGCGCGCGCTTGCCGTCCATCAGCGGCGAATCCTGGTTCGGGCGGGTTTCGATCGCGAGCTTGCCGTCGCGGCTTACGGTGACGAAGACCCAGCCCGAGCCGAATACCCGCAGCCCGGCCGCATCGAAGTCGGCCTGGAATTTCTCGAGGCCGCCGAGATCGCGCTCGATCGCCGCCGCAACCTCGGCCTCCGGCCTGTGGCCGGGAGGGCCCATGACCTGCCAGAACATGCTGTGGTTGGCATGGCCCCCGAGATTGTTGCGCACATTGGTGCGGATCGCATCCGGCAGCTCGCCGAGTTTTGCCAAAACCTGCTCGACCGGCATCTGCGCGATCTGCGGGTTGTCCTTGGCGACCGCATTGAGGTTGGCGACGTAGGCGGCGTGGTGCTTGCCGTAGTGGATCTCCATGGTGCGGGCATCGATCGAGGGTTCGAGCGCGTTCGGCGCATAGGGGAGGGGATCTTGCCGGAATGGGCCGGCGGGGGGCGGCGCGGTCTGCGCCAGCACGATGCGCGGCGCCAGGGCTGCCACCGCGATTCCTGCAGTTGCCTCGATCAAGGTCCGGCGAGTGAGACAAGGCATGACGTCCTCCCTGGTCGATTGGCGCCTGCGCGCGCGCGGCGCATTTGCCCGAGTTTGCCGCCGATCGAGCTTCGTTTGCAAATGAGCCGAACTCGCCGGTTTGCAATGCGGTCGGTCGATGCGTAGCCCGGATAGAGCGAAGCGCAATCCGGGAAACGCGTTCCCGGATTACTCGGCGCTTCGCGCCGCTGCATCCGGGCTACCTAACCCCGGCCGCGCACCGGGTTTCCCGATTGCAGAACAAAAGCCGCATTTCTGTGCGGATTTGAAAATACATCCGCCACGGCTTAGAAGCCGACCGGCGGAGCACGAAGGGGAGATTCGCGATGATTCGCACCACTGCCACGGCGGCGGCGTTCCTGGCGCTTGCCGCGACACTGCCGGCGCCGCAGGCCAACGCGCAGGAAACGCTCGGCGGCGCCATCGGCGGCGCCATTCTGGGCGGGGCGATCGGGGGCGCGATCACGGGACGCGCCGGCGGTGCGGCCGCCGGTGCGCTGATCGGCGGCGCGACCGGCGCGATGATCGGTGCGCAGGCCGAGCGGCGCCGCGGTTATTACTGGTGGCAGCAGCGCTGCTACTACCGCTATCACAGCGGCGAGTACATGCTGGTCCAGCCCGACTATTGCTACTGATAGCGACGATCGCGACTCTCGTTACGTCCCATCGATGGGTTTCGCTGCGCTCAACCCATCCTACGGACCCCTCTTTGGAAACACGCCCATGCGGGCGCGCACGTCGTTCGGCACGCCGTAATCCTGCATCGCCCGCGCGCTGTCGCGCAGCCCGCAGGCTTCGCGCTGAACGATGAAATGCCACAGCAAATTTCCGGCCTCGGCGAGCAGCGCCTCGCGCGCGCTGCTGTGCCGTGCGCGCGCGTGAGACGCGTCGAAGGCCTGCAACGCCGCAAGCGCGGCCTCGAGCCGCCGCCCGAGGCGCCCGAGGCTCGAGGCCTGTTCTCGGACGATCTCGTATTCGAGCGCCGCATTCGGATTGTCCGCCGACGCATCGAGCACGGACAACCGATGCCGTGCGGCGGATGAAAACTTCGGCGATTGCCTCATCTCTGCCCCGTCGCCCGATCTCGGTCGTCCGCTCGCCGCAAGGTGCGCAGCGTCGCCTCGGCCGCTTCATCGAGCATTTGCACCGCACCGGGTTTTAGCCCATGCGCCGCCAGCAGGTCCTCGGGCGAGCGCGGTCCGACGCCGGGAAACACCGGGCGCCCGCCGGGCAGGTATACCTTGCCGGCTCGGCTGAGATGGAACGCGTCGTAGCCGATCGCAAGAAACAGCCCGAACACCTCGGTGCCGCCGATGACCGCGAGCGGGCCGCGCGGCGCGCCGAGTGCCTCCCAGGCTTGCTCGAGACTGGCGCCCGCCGAATTCCACCACACCGCCTTGTCGTTCTGCGGATCGGGCGCAAGCGCCGCAATGCGCCGGGTGAGGATCAGCCGCCGCCGCTGCGGCGCGCCCCCGTCGGTCTCCT
>VAZU01000217.1 GCA_005884745.1 Alphaproteobacteria bacterium | reverse complement strand
CGGAGTGGTCGCGGCGCGCTTCCGACCCGCGCTTCAACCGGCAAGTCGTCGATTATTCCGGCGGCGAGAGGCCGGGCACCGTCATCATCGATACGCGCGAGCGTCTGCTCTACCTCGTCGCAGACGGCGGCAAGGCTATCCGCTACGGCATCGGGGTCGGCCGCCCGGGGTTTGCCTGGTCGGGCGTCAAGGAAGTCTCGATGAAGCGCGAATGGCCGGACTGGACGCCGCCCGACGAGATGCTCCGGCGCCGTCCGGATCTGCCCCGCTACATGGCCGGTGGTCCCGAGAATCCGCTCGGCGCGCGCGCGCTCTACCTCGGGTCCTCGCTCTATCGCATCCACGGCTCCAACGAACCGTGGACGATCGGCACCCAGGTGTCGTCCGGCTGCATCCGCATGCGCAACGAGGACGTGATCGACCTCTATGACCGCGTCAAGGTCGGCACCAAGGTGGTGGTGATCTAGCGGCGATTCAATTGCACCCCACCCGGCTCGCGTCTCACGACGCTCCATAGCCGATGCTTCGCATCGGCGTTGCTCGAACGGCGGCCGCAGGCCGCCTATGCCTCCCCTAACGGGGAGGTAGATTCGCCAGCCTGACCCCCGCCGCGGCGAGCGCGCGCGGAAAAACATCGCCCGCGAAATATCGGTATTCGGTCTCGCGCAGATCGGTCAGCGGATCGAGCCCGCGAAGCTCCGCGTCGACGTGGCCGGGATGGCACATGACGAGGCCGCCCTCCGGCAGCCCTTGGAGAAACCGCGGAAACAGCGCGGCAAAATCCGTGTCCGGGTCGAGATCGTAGACGCCGGCGAATGCCGGGTTGGTCTTGAGTCCGAGCGCGGCGGCTCGCCGTCGAAAGCCGCGGCTGAGCACGCTCAAGGCCAGCGTCTTGAAGTCTTGGAGCAAAATCCGCAGCGGGAGCGCGCTGCCGCACTGCCGCACCCAGGCGGCGGGCGCGGCGCGTTTCACCGCAGCGAGCATTTCCTCGCAGATCTGCGGAAACAGATGCACGTGCTGATGGCCGTCGACGAAGTCGGGCGCGCGCCCGAACGCGGCGGCGAATTGCGCGAGCTGTGCCTCGATCTCGCGGGCGAGCGCGGTCTTGTCGAGCCGGCGGAAGAATGCGAGCCGCGCCATCGCGGCGAGCGGTGGGAACGCGCGCTCGCAGAGCGGCCGGAACGCGGTGAGCGGCCGGAACGGTCCGGTCAGGGTCAGGTGCAGGCCGATCGCGGCGCGCCGCTCGGCAATGAGCGCCGCGAGCGGCGGCGCCTCGGACGAAAAACTCGGCGCGACCGCCATCACCGAGGTCGCATTGAGCCGCCCGCGGACAAGAAGATCGCGGATCGCCGCATCGACCGCCGGCGCGATGGCGTAATCGTCGGCGCACAGCCAGATTTTTCGCATCCGGCCTGCGGCCTATTCGGCCGCGGCCTGCGCCGTACCCGTCGCGCCCGCGCCGGTCTGCGCGGCTTTGACGCTGTGCTCGGCGACGAAATAGACCGGGCGCTGTTTGAGCTCGGAGAGGATTTTCCCGATGTACTCGCCCATGATGCCGATCATGATGAGCTGGACGCCGCCCAGCACCATCAGGCCGACGATGAGCGAGGGATAACCCGGAACGGATTCCTCGTAGATAAGCGTCTGCACGAGGATGATTGCGCCGAAGAGCAGCGCGGTCGCCGCGAGCAGAAGGCCGAGCAGGCTGGCGAGCCGCAGCGGCGCCACCGAGAACGAGGTCAGGCCTTCGATCGACAGGCCGACGAGCGAGCGAAGCTGGAACGCGGTCGAGCCGTGGGCGCGTTCGGCCGGCTCGTAGTCGACCCGGATCTGGCGAAAGCCGATCCAGCTCGCCAGCCCCTTGAAGAACCGGTTGCGCTCCGGCAGCTGCCGCAGCGCCGCCGCGGCGCGCGGCGAGAGCAGGCGGAAATCGCCGGCGTCCACCGGAAGCTTCTGTCGCGCGCCCCAGTTGATCATCGAATAGAACGTCTTGACGCCGAGCCGGCGCAGCAGCGGCTCGTTCTCGCGATTGGCCTTGGCGGTATAGACGACGTCGTAGCCGTCATCGAGCCAGTGGGCGACCAGCGTGTCGATCAGGCCGGGCGGGTGCTGGCCGTCGCCGTCCATGAACAGCACGGCGGATAGTCGAGCATGATCGAGCCCGGCGAGCAGCGCCGCCTCCTTGCCGAAATTGCGCGACAGCGCCACGATCTGGACGTCGGCGGCGCTCGCCGGCAGCGCCCGCGCGATCGCCAGCGTGGCGTCGTGGCTGCCGTCGTCGACATAGACGATCTCGCTGCGCAATCCGCGGGTCTCGCGCAGGCGGCGGAGCACCTCGCAGACGCGCTGGTTGAGCCCGGGCAGGCCCGCGGCCTCGTTGAACAGCGGAATGACGATCGAGAGGCCGGGCTCGCCGGGCTCGCCGGGCGCCGGCGGCGCGGCATCTTTGGCGATGGCTCGGCTCGTGGCTGCCGGGGTCATGGAATTCCCGTCGATCTACCTTTAACGCAACGGCTGCCGCAGCTTCGGAACCGAACCCGGCAGGCGGATACCGGGCGATCTATAGCGCAATCGCCCTCGGGTGTCGCGATGGCCGCCGCCCGACAATAGGGCTCGGTTAAGGCCGGTGAAAATGCTAAGCGACCGCCATGGCTTCCCTCGACCGATTCCAGCACCTGTCGGGCCGCGTCTTCGCCCTGCTCGGCGGCCGCGTGCTTGTCGGTCAGGCGGCGAGATTCGCGATGATCGGCGTCGTCAACACCTCGGTCGATTTCGGGGTATTCCTGTTCGCGATCACGTTTCTCACGTCCTCGCTCGTTGCCGCCAACGTGTTGTCCTGGACCGTCGCGGTAACGGGCTCCTACGCTCTGAACTCGTTGATCACCTTCGCGGCGGAATCCGGCCGCCGGCTGCGCTTGCGGGCCTATGCCGGGTTCGTCGGCTCGGGGCTGGCCGGGCTCATCGCCAATACGGCGACGCTGCTGATCGCGGCCAGATTGCTGTTGCTGCCCGTGGTGGTGGCGAAGCTGCTCGCGATCGGCGTCAGCTTCCTGGTCAATTTCTCGCTGGCGCGCTTCATCGTGTTCCGGCCGCGGCCTTCGCCGGCGGAGTGAGGGCTCAGCGCTACTCGCCGCGCACCGGTGCGGCGCTCGCGCTGCCAGGCAACGTGCCCGTGCTGCGCGAGAACACGGCACTCGCCCGCACCAGGCGCTCGCCATTGACCATTAGGAACGCATTGGCGAAGGCGAGCCGGCTGCCGACCTTCTGCACGTCGACGTGCGCCTCGACCCAATCGCCGACTTTCGGCGCGCCGGCGAAGTCGGCGCACACGCTGGCCGTGGTCAGCGCCGCGGGAGGGTCCTGGCTGAACGCGGCCCGATAACCCAGTGCCACATCGATGAGCGTGAGCAACAGGCCGCCGTGCGCGCTGCCGCGCGTATTGGCGTGTTTGGGGAGCACTCGCAGGCCGACGACGAAGCCGCCGTCCGGCTCCTTGCGGTAGAACAACGGACCCACGGTGTCGAGGAACGGGCTCGTGCGGAACAGCGGCTCGAACCCCGGCGGCGGGCGCGGCTCTTGGTTCTGCATGTCTGCCTCTCAGCAGCGATGACCGCGGCAGCGAGTGGAGTCGGCATCTTCCACAACGCGCCGAGTCCGGCCTCGAGCCGCGCGTAGAGGGGATTTTCGCTCGCGAACACGTATTCGAGCTCGGCGACCGAAACCATGGCGGCGCCGTTCTCGCGCAAAAAACTCGCGAGCGCGTGGATCGCCGCCGGGGGACAAT
>VAZU01000216.1:11355-13656 GCA_005884745.1 Alphaproteobacteria bacterium | reverse complement strand
CGCCACCGCCACGGATGCCTGCAGCAGCGCCGAGGCGAACGACAGCGCGATGCCGCGGCGCCACGTCTCTTCGTTGGCGACCAGATAGGACGAGATCACCGCCTTGCCGTGGCCGGGTCCTGCCGCGTGAAAAATGCCGTACGCGAAGGAGAGACCGAGCAGGCTCAAGCTCGCGCTGCCGTCGGCCTTGGCGGCGCGGATCATGCCGGCGAGCGCCCGGTAGAACTCGGCCTGCTTGGCGAGGATGAAGCCGGCGATGCCGTCGAGCGCCGGCGGCCGCGCGGGCGCAGGGCCCGGGCCCGTCCCGAACGGATTGGCCTGCGCCAGCGCTTCCGCCCCGATCCCGAGCACGGCCGCCGCGACGATCGCCAGCGTGAGCGCCCAGATTTTCCGCCTTCGCGACATCACGGACATTGCACGGCGACCTTGTTGGCGAACTGAGCGCCGTAGTTGCTGCCGGTACCGAGCGAATTGAAGAACGATTCGCCGAGCTGCTGGCCCTTGGAGGAAGCCGCGGCCGCGTCGCCGGCGTTGACGACGCTGAGCTTGCAGCCGGCCGGCGCGCCCACGAGCGCCACCGGGTCCTTGTCGGCGAAGGCGAAATCGACGAACCAGGTCGGATCGTAGATTTCGAGGTTGAGCGCCTGCGCCTTGACCGGCGATTTCAGCGGCAAGGTGAAATGCAGAATCAACACGCCGTCGGTGAACTCCAGCCAATAATCCACCGGATCGACGAACGCGGTCTTCTTGCCGTTCGCCTTGGCGTGGGTGAAATAGTCGTACTCCTTGAGCGAGTTCACGTTGACCTCGGCGAGCGGCTTGAGATCTTCGCGGGTGAACAGGCCCTTCTGCTTGGTCTCCAGCCCCTGGGTGGCGAAGGTCGAGAACATCTCGTCGAACGCCCAGGCATGGCGCACGCCGGTGACCGAGCCGTCGGGCGCATAGATGAGCTCGCTCTTCATGGTGACCCAGACGTGCGGATGGGCAAGCGCCGCGTCGGCCGCCGCGAGCCAACAGGCCAGCGCTGCAATGAGGGCAATGCGAAAACGGCGGGTCATCGTGTCATCGGTCCGAAACGGCGCGGCACCATATCATTCAGTGCGGCGGAAACGAGGCGCCGCGTGCTTTACCTCCCCGGAGGGGAGGTCGATCACGCCGCCAAGTCGGCGTGATCGGTGGGGTGAATTTTTTCCCCACCCCGACAGCTCGCGTTCGCTCGCTGCCGACCCTCCCCTCACGGGGAGGGAAAAGCGCGCATCGCAATTCCGCCCCTCACACTCCCTCAACGCCGCCGTCGGCGCGCGGATCGTGCGCGCCTTCGAGCATTCCGTTGGGATGGACCACGACGGCACCGGCGTGGCCCATGAGGTCCGAATAGGAATCACCGAGCAGTTCCACATCATGGCCCGCGGCCGCGAGTTGTTCGACGAGGCTCGCCGGAAATCTCGCTTCGAGCCGCAGGTTCGTGCGCGGCAATCCCCAGGTACGGCCGAGCAGCCAGCGCGGACGGTCGATCGCTTCCTCGAGCGATTGACGATAGAGCACGGCGCGGGTGAACAGCGCCGCTTGCGTCTGCGGCTGACCGTCGCCCCCCATCGTGCCGTAGGCAAGCAGCCTGCCGTCCCTGAGCACCGCGAGCGCCGGGTTGAGCGTGTGGAACGGCCGGCGGCCGGGCGCGAGCGCGTTGAGCGCGCGCGGGTCGAGCGAAAAACTCGCGCCGCGGTTCTGCATCAGCACGCCGGTACGCGGCAGCACGCAGCCGGAACCGAATTCCCAATAGAGCGACTGGATGTAGGACACGACGAAGCCCGAAGCGTCGGCAGCGCCCATCCATACGGTGTCGCCTCGTTGCGCAGACACGGGCCAGGGCGCGGCCTTGCGGCGGTCGATGCGCCGCGCCTCGGCGTCGAGGAACTCTTCGGCCAGATAGCGCTCCGGCGGATGGGGAAGGCGAACGGGATCGGTGACATAACGGTCGCGCACGAGGAACGCGCGTTTGGTCGCTTCGACGAGTCCGTGGATATGATCGAAGCTCTCGGCCTGTTCGACGCGGAGTCGATCGAACAGCGCAAGCAGGATCAGCGAGGCGATGCCCTGGGTCGGCGGCGGCGTGTTGAACAAGGTGCCGGAGCGCACCGCGACCGAGAGCGGCTCGTCCACGACGGCGCGATAGGCCGCAAGATCGGCACGGCCGACCGGGCTGCCGATCGCGGCCAAATCCGCGGCCATTTCGCGCGCCACATCGCCGCGGTAGAAATCGTCGAGCCCGGCATGGGCGAGATGGTCGAGGGTGGCCGCGAG
>VAZU01000216.1:0-11346 GCA_005884745.1 Alphaproteobacteria bacterium | reverse complement strand
GAAGGTCGCGGCAAAGCCGGGTACCGTCCCAAGCTCCGAAAGCGTTTCCGCGGTCAGTCGCGCCTGGCTCGGCGTCACGACGTAGCTTTGGGCGTGACGGATGGCGGGCGCGAGCAAGATCGAAAGCGGCAGCCGCCCGCCCGACGCCCTGGCGGCTTCGAGCGCCAGCATCCAGGTGCCGACCGCGCCCGGGACCGTGAGCGCCGCGAGCGGACCGCGCGGCGGGATCGTCTCGTGCCCGCGGTAAAGCTCGATCCTTGCCCCGGCGCCGGCCGGTCCCGCGCCCATGATGGCGCGGATGCGTCCCGAGGGCTCGCGCATCAGGAAAAAGCCGTCGCCGCCGATGTGGTTCATGTGCGGATAGACGGCCGCGATCGCCGCCGCCATGGCGACCATGGCTTCGAGCGCGTTGCCGCCCTCGGCCAGCATCAGGCGGCCGGCTTCGGCCGCGGCCCGATGCGGGGCCGCGACGACGCCGCGGCGATATCCGGAAGCATAGAGAGGCATGGTCAACGTCAATTGCTTATAACAATCGAAGCAGATTTTGCGAGGTGCGTGGGTTCCCCTCCCTCCGCGAAGCGGCGGGGAGGGGTCAGGGGTGGGGGGCGAAAGCGGATTCCGCGCAATCATAGTCCCCCACCCCGGCGCGCCGCATGCTGCGCGCCGACCCTCCCCACCAAGGGGCGGGAGGGTAAGCAAGCGCGCGTGCGGCTCGAAATGTGTCGGCTTGATTGGCCCGGCGGATTGGACCAGATTGCCGCCGCGCTTGGCCTCGGGGTCACCGAAGCCGCCGAAGGATCGCGAGAATGGAAAAGCCCGTGGAAACGTCGCGCCGCCGCCGGATCATCTGGGTGCACGTGCTCACTGTGCTGAGCGCGGCCATCCTGATCGGCGCCGAGGTGTTCGGAGCGGCCTTCGCGGGCGGCTGGGCGCTCGCCGGCCTGTTCCATCTCGGCGAAACCGGCGGCTACGTGCTGCAATCGATTTTCTTTGTGATCGGGCTCTTCATCATGGCGAGCTTCATTCGCGCCGCCCGCAGGGTCGAGCCGTTCACCGGCTGAGCGCGCGCGCGCCAACTTTGTTGCCGCCGGAGTGGCCGACCGGCGGTCGCATGTCGCAATCCACTTCGATTTGCATCGGTGCGGGCCAAACCGCTTGCACTGCATGTCTGAATCGCCTAAGTGCGTGATTGCCCTTTTTCGCACGTGCCTGTGGCCGTGTGTCGGTCGGTGGGCATCCGGACAAGAGGCCGGACAGCCGCCTAAGGAAGAACCTGCTTCCTTGCACCCGCGACCGGCAGCCGGAGGCGAACCGGCGCACCCCGCTCTCCACGGGGGACGCGGCTTAAAGCAACGACGGAACGGGCTTTTTTGGTCACGACCGAGCGTTGTCGGTCACCGAAGAGGCTTGTCCTTCCTTGCCGGGCGTGCGGATCGGGATCTCCCGTTCCGGACCAAGGCAGCACATCGGGTTGGATCGGCGGCGGCGCGATGCGCCTGCCGCTCCATCCGCCCCAGGCTCATCAGGCGGCGCATGCCGCCCTTGGACGGGAGATAGCGCCGATGACCGAGCTGCGCGAGAACTACCTCGCCTTCGCGCGCGTGCTGCCCGACACAAGGGTGTTCTACGCGGTCAAGGCCAACCCCTCGCCGGAGATCCTCAAGCTCTTGGCCGAGCTCGGATCCTCCTTCGACGTCGCCTCGGTCAGCGAGACCGAAGCGGTGCTGGCCGCAGGCGCAAGCCCCGAGCGCATCTCCTACGGCAACACCATCAAGAAGGAGAGCGAGATCGCGCGGGCCTACCGGCTCGGCGTCACGCTGTTCGCGGTCGATTGCGAGGCGGAGGTCGAAAAAGTGGCGCGCGCCGCGCCCGGCTCGCGCGTGATCTGCCGCATTCATTGTGACGGCTCGGGCTCGGAATGGCCCTTGTCGCGGAAATTCGGCTGCGAGCCGGAATATGCGCCCGACATCCTCGAGCAGGCGCACCGGCTCGGCCTGGTGCCGCACGGCATCTCGTTCCACGTCGGCTCGCAGCAGCACAACGTGGAAGCCTGGGACCGGGCGCTGGCGTCGACCGCGGCGATCTTCCGCGCCTGCGCCGAGCGCGGCATCGCGCTCGCCATGGTCAACCTCGGCGGCGGCTTCCCGGCGCGCTACGCGCGCAAGACGCCCAAGCTCGACGCCTACGGCAAGGCGATCTTCCGTTCGCTGCGCCGGCACTTCGGCAACGGCATTCCGGAAACCATCGTCGAGCCCGGCCGCGGTCTCGTCGGCAACGCCGGCATCATCGAGGCCGAAGTGGTGCTGATCGCCAAGCGCTCGCCGGAGGATCCGGTGCGCTGGGTGTATCTCGACATCGGCAAGTTCCACGGGCTCGCCGAGACGATCGAGGAATCGATCCGCTACCCGATCCGGACCGGGAAGGACGGCTCGGAGCTGGCGCCGTGCATCATCGCCGGCCCGACCTGCGATTCCGTCGACGTGCTCTACGAGAAGACGCCCTACATGCTGCCGATCTCGCTCGCGATCGGCGACAAGGTGCTGATCGAGGCGGCCGGCGCCTATACGGCGACCTATTCCTCGGTCGGCTTCAACGGCTACCCGCCGCTGCGGCAGTACGTGATTTGAACCGACCGTCATCCTGAGGCGAGAGGCGCGTAGCGCCGAGCCTCGAAGGACGGCCGCCAAGCCTCACCCCAGATCCACGATTCCCGCTTCGCCGTCCTCGGTCCCGAACGCGAGCAAACTCCCGGTCGCGTTCCAGGCGAGCGCCGAGACCGGCGCCGCGCCCGGGCGCCTGGCCACGATCTCCGCGCCGTCGTCGAGCCGCACCAGCAGCACGAGGCCGTCGGCGAAACCGACCGCGACGACCGGCTGCCTCGGATGACACGCGACCTCGACCGCGAGCCCCTGCGCGGGCGCCAGCATGCGCGGCATCTTCCCCAGCGGCCCGTCCTTGCCGGCGAAGGGCCACAGGATCAGCTGATTGGAACCGCCGGTCGCCAGCCAATCGCCGTCGGCGGTCCAATCGAGCGAGCGGACCTTTGCGGCATAGCCGGCCATGCGCATGTGCTTGGCATCGGCGAGGCGCCAGCCGTGCAGCATCGGCTCCTGCATGGCGGTGACCAGAAACTTGCCGTCGGGGCTGAAGGTGACGGCAAGATGCGAGCCTTTCCACTCCAGCCGTTCCGGCGCGGCCGCCGCATTGGGGAACCATAGCGTCGCGCCGTTGTAATGGGCGATCGCCAGCCGAAATCCCTTCGGCGCGAACGCCAGGCCGCCTGCGCTCGAAGGGACGTCGGTCGTCCGCTCCTCGCTTTTCGCGGTCTTCACGAATACCTGCCGGCCGGCCGACCAGGCGACCGCCCCGGAACCGATCGCGACCTGGTCGATCCAGCGGCGCTTGGGGTCGACCGCCACGATGGTGCTGTCAGCACCGGCATCCGTCGCCATCACCTTGCCGTCATCGCCGCCAGTCACCAGGCGTTGCCCATCGCACGCCGCCGCGAGAATGCCGCCGTCATGGATCGCGACGCGGCGCTGCTCGCGGTTCGGCGCGGCCAGCAGCAGCGCCGCCTCGCCGAGCACGAAGGCGGCGGTGTCCTTCAGGAAGTGCACCGCAGCGACCAAACCGCCCGGCACGATCGCTCGCGTGCGCTCGGTCAGGGATGCGGTGTCGGCGTCGGTCACGATCCATCCACATCGTCATTCCGGGCGAGGCCGAAGGCCGAGGCCCGGAATCCATGATCGCCATTTCAGCAGTTCGGTTCGATCCGTGATCATGGGTTCCCGCCTGCGCGGGAACGACGGCGTTCGTGCATGCGACGAAGTACTCACACCTGGCATGCCGCAAAGCCGCGGCGGATGTTTTCCTCCGGCAGATTGCGGCCGATGAACACGATCCGGCTCTCGCGCTTCTCGTCCTCCCGCCACGGCCGCTGGTGGTCGCCGTCGAGGATCATGTGAATGCCCTGGAACACGAAGCGCTGCGGATCGCCCTGGAACGCCAGGATGCCTTTGCAGCGCAGGATGCTCGGACCATCCTTCGCCACCAGATCCTGCACCCAGGGAAAGAACTTGTCGGGATCGAGCGGCTCCTCGGTCCTCAGCGAAACGGATTGTATTTCCTCATCGTGATAATGAGCCATGCCGTCGTGATGATGCGCGTGCGCGCCATCGCGGCCGTGGTCGGGATGATGCGCTCCGCCGTCCGATCCCAGGAAGGCCGGCTCCAGATCGAGAATGCGTTCGAGATCGAAGGCGTTGCGCGCCAGCACGTCGCCGAGCGGCACGCTGCAGCGCTGGGTCCTGTGCAGCCTCGCATAGGGATTGATGGCGCGCACGCGCATCTCGATCTCGCGCAGCTCCTCCGGCGTGACCAGGTCCGTCTTGTTGACGAGGATCACGTCGGCGAACGCGATCTGGTTCTTCGCTTCCGGCGCGTCCTTGAGCCGATCCTTGAGCCATTTCGCGTCGGCGACCGCGACGACGGCGTCGAGCCTGGTCCTGCGGCCGACCGCCTCGTCGACGAAGAAGGTCTGGGCGACCGGCGCCGGATCAGCGAGGCCGGTGGTCTCCACGATGATGGCGTCGAACTTGCCCTTGCGCCGCATCAGGCCGTCGATGATCCGGATCAGATCGCCGCGCACGGTGCAACAGATGCAGCCGTTGTTCATCTCGAACACTTCTTCATCGGCCCCGACGATCAGCTCGTTGTCGATGCCAATCTCGCCGAACTCGTTGACGATGACCGCGTATTTCTTGCCGTGCGGCTCCGACAGAATGCGGTTGAGCAGCGTGGTCTTGCCGGCGCCGAGATAGCCGGTCAGCACGGTCACGGGAATCTTGTCGGTCATGCACAACTCGTTGCGGGAAGCGCGAGGCCGGAAGTTCCGCGAGGCCGCCGGGCGCCGGCGCGCCGACGCCTCGGCAAGCACCCTTATCGAGCACCCTTATATTGTGCCGCATCATGGCAATGTAAGTGGGTGCTTCTCCGGCCCGCCGAGCGCAGTCGAGGAGCGCAAGGGCCTCGGATGCGCTGAAATCAGCCGACAAGGACCCTTGCGGGCGGCTTGCCGGGGCTGGTCTCGCAGCGAGCGAGCCGGCCTCGCCTGCGCCTTGCGGAGCGTCGTCGAGGCGACCCATATTGGATCGCCATGCAAGCCGCCCTCGCCCACGGCGCCTCCCCGGACGTCAGTCTTCGCCCGGCCCGCCTTGCCGACGTCGATGCGCTTGCGAATCTCGAGCGGCGGGTGTTCCGGGGCGACCGGATCTCGCGCCGGGGGTTCCGGCGTTTCGCGCGCTCGCCGCGCGCGGCCCTGATCGTGGCGGAGGAGGACGGCGTGCTTGCCGGCTATGCGCTCGTGCTGTTCCGGGAGGGGAGCGGCATTGCCCGGCTCTACTCGATCGCGGTGGCGCCGCAATTTGCCAAGCGGGGACTGGGCTCCGCGCTGCTGTCCGGTGCCGAGGAGGCCGCGATCGCCCGCGACCGGATCGCGATGCGGCTCGAAGTGCACGAGAACAACGCCAAGGCGATCGCCCGCTACCGCAAGGCCGGCTACAATCTGTTCGGGCGCCATTTCCAGTATTATTCGGACCGCGGCCACGCCCTGCGGTTCGAGAAGCACCTCAGGCCGCAGTTGCGGCGGTTGGAGCATGCCCCGCCGTATTTTCACCAGACCACCGAATTCACCTGCGGGCCCGCATGCGTGATGATGGCGCTCGCCTGGGCCGACCCGAGCTTGCGGCCGAGCCCGGCACTGGAATTCAGGCTTTGGCGCGAGTCGACGACGATCTTCATGAGCTCCGGCCATGGCGGCTGCGAGCCCTATGGGCTTGCGGTCAGCCTGCGCCGGCACGGGCTTTTCCCGGAGATCCACGTGAGCGCGCCCCCGCCGTATTTCCTCGATACGGTGCACTCGGAGGACAGGCGCCGGGTGATGCGGCTGACCCAGCAGGAGTTCCAGCGCGAAGCCGGGGAGCTCGGCATCCCAACCCACCTGACTCCGCTCGGCGAATCGGCTCTGATGGCGACGCTCGACTCCGGCGCCAGCGCGATCGTCCTGGTCGCCGGCCATCACATGGTGCGCCGGAGAGTGCCTCATTGGGTGTTCGCGTTCGGGCACGAAAGTCGCTACATCCTGGTGCACGACCCGGCGGCCCGAGGCGACGAGAATGGAGTGCCGATTGCCGCCGAAACCTATGCGGTTCCCCGCAGCATGTTTGCGCAAATGACCCGCTTTGGCCGCGATAACCTCAACGCGACGATCCTGATCCGGAAAGGGCCTTCCCAATGACCGGCTGGGTCATCCTGGTCGACCAGCCCAAGGACTTCCCCAACGCCGACACCCCCCACAAGGTGATCATGACGGGCGAATACCTCGCGCGTCCGAAGCTGTTCGATATCGGCCGGCCCAAGCTCGTCAACCTGTCGCGGTCCTACGCCTACCAGTCCAAGGGCTATTACGCTTCGCTGCTCGCCGAAGCGCGCGGCCACCGCGTGGTGCCCACGGTCGAAACCATGCTCGAGCTGCGCGAGGCCAAGCTCTACGAGCACGCGCTCCCCGAGCTCGAGGACGAGCTCAACCGCTGCGCCCGCAAGGCCGACTTCCAGCCGGAGGCGCAGCTCCGATTGCTGGTCTGCTTCGGCATCGCCTCGGACCCGCGGTTCGAGGCGTTCGGCCGGCTGCTGTTCGACTGGTTCCGCTGCCCGGCGCTGGAGATCACCGTCGATCCGGGGATCTGGCTCTCGATCGACCGCATCCGCCCGCGCACCATCACCCGGCTGGCGAACGGCGACGCCACGTTCTTCCGCGACGCGCTCCACCAGCATACCAAGCGCGAATGGCGCGATCCCAAGGCTCGTTCGCTGTCGAAATACGATCTCGCGGTGCTGCACGATCCCAACGAGAAGCTGCCGCCGAGCTCGGTGGATTCGCTCAAGCATTTCGCCCGCATCGCCGAGAAGCTCTCGGTCGACATCGAGCCGATCACCCGCCGGCAGCTCGACGAGCTTGCCGAATATGACGGCCTGTTCATCCGCGAGACCACTTCGATCGACAATCACACCTATCGATTCGCGCGGCGCGCCTGGCAGGAGGGCATGCCGGTCATCGACGACCCGATGTCGATGATCCGCTGCACCAACAAGGTATTCCTGATGGAGCTGCTCGGCTCGAACCAGGTGCCGATTGATGCTCGCGGAGAATTCCGACCTGGCGAAGGCCATGGACGAGCTCGGGCTGCCGCTGGTCGTGAAAATTCCCGACGGCTCGTTCTCGCGCGGGGTGCACAAGGTCAATTCGCCCGAGGAGTTCAAGCGCGTCGTCGAGGAGCTGTTCGAGGAGACCGACCTGCTGCTGGCGCAGAAATTCATGCCGACCGAGTTCGACTGGCGGGTGGGCGTGCTCAGCGGCGAGCCGCTGTTCGTGTGCCAATACCGGATGGCGCGCGGCCATTGGCAGACCGTCAAGCACCGCGCCGACGGCTCCTCGCGCGAGGGCGGGTTCCGCACCTTCGAGCTCGACCAGGCCCCCGCGGAGCTGCTCGACGTCGCCGGCCGCGCCGCCAAACCGATCGGCGAAGGGTTCTACGGGGTCGACATCAAGCAGACCGACCACGGCTTCGTGGTCATGGAGGTCAACGACAACCCCAACCTCGAGCACGGCATCGAGGACGCGGTCGGCAAGGACGAGATCTGGATCCGGCTGCTGAAGTGGTTCATCGAAAGATTCGAGCAGTGATCGCCCCACGGCCTCGTGTCCCGGGCGCAGCGCAGCATGCAATGCCGCGCTGCTGAACCGGACCCAGGCTCAGGTTGATCCCAGAACGACTGGACCCCGGATCTGCGGCGCTCGCCTCGAAGGAAGCGCTGCGCCTTGTCCGGGGAACGCCTCAATGCGGCCCTTGCTTCAGCCGCGACAAATCGAATCGATCGACCTCGCCCAGCAGCTCGGCGAACGCGCGCGCGCCGAATTCGATCGCGGCCTTGCCCTTCTCGGCCGTGGCGGCGCTCGCGTCGCCCATCGCGCCCGAAGCGTGGAGGTCCTGGCTCATCCAGCCGAGGCGGGCCGGCCGGTCGATCCCCAGGTGGCGGAACTCGCGCGCCAGCTCGATTCCCGCGGAAGCGAAGGTTTGCACGCGCCCGGTCCGCACCAACCCGGGGTGCGCGGCAAGCATGATCGAGGTTTCGATGGCGCCGGCGTGAATGCCGTGGACCTCCTCCTCCCGCGGGAACAGCCCGTCCGGATGGCCGAAGCCGAACCAGGAGCAGGCAACCGCGAGCATGTTCAGGCGCACGCGCAGGTCCCGCGTGACGAGGTCGACGGCCGAAACGTTGCCGCCGTGGCTGTTGGCGATGACGAGCTTGCGCAGGCCGGCGCGATGCACGCTCTCGGCGATCTCGGTGAGCACGCGGATCAATGTATCGGCCGCGAGCGTCAAGGTGCCCGGGAATGCGCGGTGCTCCTCCGACGTGCCGATCGGGAGCATCGGCAGGAAGCTGACCGGCAGCTCGGACGGCAGCAATTCGCGTGCCCGCGAAAGATAGGCGGCCGCGATATGGGCATCGGTCCCGACCGGAAGGTGCGGCCCATGCTGCTCGACCGCCGCGACCGGCAGCACGGCGATCCAGCGCGTCCTGTCGGCGCCGGCAAAATCCTCCCAGGTCATCTCGACCCAGTCGCGCTTGGGCAGCACCGATTTTTCCATGGCCCTCGCCACCAAACGGCTTACCGACCTACGACTCTTTCGCAGAAAAGACTGCAGCGAAATCCCGGTGCTCGTGCAGGACGCGCACGATTTCAACGACATCGTCGTTCGTCCGATAGAATACAGCGTACGGATGCACGAGCAGAGAGCGAAGTCCCGGCGCCACCTCGTCCCGGGCGCGCCCCAGGAGCGGCTGGCTGCGCAGACGATTGCTTGCGACCTCTATTTCGCCAGCGAGCTTGTCGGCAATCTCAGGGGATGCAACGTTCGAATAATACCGCCAAAGCTTCCGCAAATCCTGTTTGGCCGCCGGTGCCCAGGCGATCCGCCTACTCGCTGCCATGATCTCTGCGGGCTTGGCGCAGGAGAGCCTCCAGGTCCAATTCCTCTCCTCTGCCCTCGTCTAGCTGTTGAAGGCCTATTTCGATTTCCGCCCGCAGCTTGGCGAGCGTATCGATTCGCTCCAGCAGCTCGCGACCGAGTTGTTCCTGGGCGGCCTCCGGCAGTTCCGAAGCCTTCGAGATGGCTAGTTCGAGTGTCTTGACCATATCCCACTATACCCCATTCACGGTGCTGCACGCATCCATTTGGCGCCTTGGTTTTCAGGGGTACGTAATGGGCAAATCACCGAAACTCAAATAGTGTCTGCAGTCCCAATTGTGGCAGAGGAACGAATGCCGACCGCCAAATTCGCGACCATCGCCGCACTCGTTGGAACGCTCTTGTTGGGGTTTGCGGCCCCCGCGCTCGCCCAGCAGCTCGACAAGGTGCGGTTCGGCACCAATTGGGTGGCCGAGCCCGAGCACGGCGGCTTCTACCAGGCGCTCGCCGACGGCACCTACCGGCAATACGGGCTCGAGGTGACGATCGTGCCCGGCGGCCCGCAGGTCAACAACCGCATCCTGCTGCCGGTCGGCAGGCTCGATTTCTTCATGAGCGCCAATCTGCTGCAGGCGTTCGACGCGGTCGCCCACAAGGTCCCTACGATTTCCGTCGCGGCGATGTTCCAGAAGGACCCGCAAGTCCTGATCGCGCATCCGGACGCGGGCGTCGAGAACTTCGAGGATCTCAAGAAGCTCACCCTGTTCGTCTCCAAGGAGGGCGTCGCCACCTATTTCCAATGGATGAAGTCGGAGTTCGGCTTCAGCGAAGCCAAGGTGAAGCCCTACACGTTCAACCCGCAGCCGTTCCTGGCCGACAAGAATTCGGCGATGCAGGGTTACGTCACCTCGGAGCCCTACGCGATCGAGCAGCAGGGCGGCTTCAGGCCGAAAATCTTTCTCTTGGCGGATTACGGCTTCGACACCTATTCGACCCTGATCGAGACGCGCCGCGACCTTGTCGAGAACAAGCCAGACCTGGTGCGGCGCTTCGTCGAGGCTTCGATCCTCGGCTGGTATCATTTCCTCTACGACGACAATGCGCCGGCGCACGCGCTGATCCGCAAGGACAATCCGGAAATGACCGACGCGCTGATCGCCTATACGGTGGAGAACCTCAAGCGCTACGGCATCGTCGATTCCGGCGATACGCTGAAACTCGGCATCGGCGCCATGACCGACGCGCGGGTAGAGAGCTTCTTCGACAAGATGGCCCGGGCCGGCGTGGTCGATCGCGCGGTCGATTTCCGCAAGGCCTATACGCCGCAGTTCGTCGACAAGGGCGTCGGCACCGACCTGCGGCCGAAGCATTGACGACGCCGACCGGGCGGCAAACTCCGCTCACCTCCCCGGAATGGGGAGGTCGGCCGCGACAGTGGCTGGGTGGGGTCCTTCGCCCTTGCATCCCTACGACCCCCTCCCTATCCCTCCCCCTTTCAGGGGGAGGGAAGAGTTTGCAGCCGAGCTCAGTGAAATCGCCCCCGATCCTCACGCTTCGCCGCGTCGGGAAAACATTCGCAAATTCGGTCGTCGCGCTTGACGAGCTCGAGCTGGAAGTGCGTGAGGGCGAGTTCGTAGCGCTGCTGGGGCCGTCCGGCTGCGGCAAGTCGACCGCGTTGCGGCTCATCGCGGGGCTCTCCGACCCGAGCCGGGGCGAGGTCGTATGGAGCAGCCACCCACGCGAACAGGAACGGAATTCTCATGCGATCGGCTTCGTGTTCCAGGAGCCGACGCTGATGCCGTGGGCGAGCGTGTTCGCCAACGTGTTCCTGCCGCTGCGCCTCAAGGGCATCGACGCGCGCACCGCGACGCCGCGCATTGCCCGCGTGCTCGACCGCGTCGGCCTTCCGGATTTTGCCAAGACCTATCCGCGCGAGCTCTCCGGCGGCATGCGGATGCGCGTCTCGCTGGCGCGCGCGCTCGTGACCGATCCGGAACTCCTGTTGATGGACGAGCCGTTCGCGGCGCTCGACGAGATCACCCGGTTCCGCCTCAACGACGATCTCTTGGCGCTGTGGCGGGCGCTCGGCAAGACCGTCGTGTTCGTCACGCATTCGGTGTTCGAATCGGTCTATCTGTCGAACCGCATCGTGGTGATGACGCCGCGGCCGGGACGGGTGTTCGCCGAGATTGCGATCGACGCGCCCTATCCGCGCGACGAATCCTTCCGCACTTCGGCCGAATACGCCGGCTATTGCCGAAAAACCTCGCAGGCGCTCGCCGCCGCCATGGCGTCGGGAGCGAGCGCATGAACGGCT
>VAZU01000233.1 GCA_005884745.1 Alphaproteobacteria bacterium | reverse complement strand
GCCGCCCGGCAGGCTGAGCCCGTGGATGAGATGGGGTTCATCGCACCGCATGGCGATCACGCCGCACGCCGAAGCTCGCGTGGCGCGGCGATTCTCCCCGGCTGCACGACCAGCACGGTGGGACCGAGCAGCGCGGTCACCAGCGTCAGGCCGGGCCGGTCCAGCACGAAGGACTGGCCGCCTTCAATGATATGATCCTCGGGGTCCCCGGTTTGGGTGATCCAGAGATCGCCGCGCAGAGATTTCACTTCGAGGCCGGCGCCGTCCTCGATCGGGAGCAATTCGCGCGCTTTGAGATGGACCGGCATGTCGAGCGGACCAGCCATGGCCGCCTCCTCTTGCATGAGAGTGACGCATGCGATTTCATGGGTGCATGCGGTCGATTCGCTAAATCAAAGCGCAGATTGACGCGGAGTTCGCCGCGCCTCAAACGATCTTTTCTCAGTCGATGGATGAGTTTTGGGAATGGCAAGCAAGCGCTACGATCTGCCCCATCTGGCCTTCTTCCAGGGCTTCGAGGCCGCCGCGCGCACGCTGAGCTTCACCAAGGCGGCCGAGGAGCTGTTCATCACCCAGTCGGCGGTGAGCCGGCAGATCAAGGCGCTCGAGGACCACCTCGGCCTGAAGCTGTTCGAGCGGCGGCCGCGGTCGCTGACGCTGACCGAGAACGGACAGGCGCTCTACCGGATCGCCACCGACGTGCTCGACCGCCTGCAGGCCGCGACCGACCGGCTGAAAGCCGAGACTCGCGCCCGCCAGCTCTCCATCACCACCACCACGGGGTTCGCCTCGCTCTGGCTCATTCCGCGGCTCAAGCGGTTCACTTCGCTCCATCCCGACATCGACGTCCGCATCTCGGCAACGACCGACGCACTCAACCTGGAGCGCAGCCTGATCGATCTCGCCATCCGCTACTGCAAGCCCGACAGCGTACCGGAGGGCGCCGCGAAACTGTTCGGCGAGGAGATGATCCCGATGTGCAGCCGCGCGCTGGTGCGCGACAAGGCACACCCGCTCAAGCGGCCGCAGGATCTCGCGCATCACACCTTGCTGCATTTCGATTATGCCGGCGCGGAGATCATGTACATGGACTGGGGCACGTGGCTGACCGCGCTCGGCATCGGCGAGCTCAGACCCGCCGGGGCGCTGCACTTCAGCCAATACGAGCAGATGATCCAGGCGGCCATCAGCGGGCAGGGCGTCGCGCTCGGCCGCCAGCCGCTGCTCAACGATCTGATCGAATCCGGTGCGCTGGTCGCGCCGTTCAAGCAGACGCTGGTGGGATCGCGGGCGTATTTCATCATCGAGTCGCGCTTCTCCGCCGGCAAGCCGCACGTGCGCGAGTTCGCGCAATGGCTGCTCGCGGAGGCCGGCCGCGACCCCGGGCAGGCCTGATTAGGTGCGCCGACCGTGCCGGATTCTCCCCACCTCCCCTGGAGGGGGAGGTCGGCGAGCCGCAACGCGGCGAGCCGGGTGGGGTGAAGCAGCATCACCCCACCCCGGCAGCTCGCAAAAGCTCGCTGCCGACCCTCCCCCTCCAGGGGAGGGTGAAGGGTGCATGACGCTCGGCTCAGCCCGGAACCCGGTCCCCAATTTCGCCGATTCCTGGTAGGATCAATCCGGCTGGCCCCGGCAGGGGGCCGATCTTGGCTTCGGGGCGGCCGAGAGTTCGCAAGGGTTGGCAATGTTGGACCATCGCGTATCGGCGCTCGCCGTCATGCTCGTATCGCTCGCGCCGGCGGCCTCGGCGCAGGATTGTGCGACGTTCCCCTGGTCGTGCCAGGGGCCGTGGGCGCGCCCGGCGCCGCCCCCGCCGCCGCGGCCGGCCTGGCCGGGATGGCAGCGATCCCCGGAATACGCGCCCCAGCCGCAATACGCGCCGCAACCGCAATACCAGCCGCGGCCGTCGTGGCGCGAGCCGGCGGAGCCGCAGCGGCCGAGCGAGACGGCGCGCACGCCGCTCGATCCCGCCTTGGCACGGCAATATGCGGCGCTCTATGCCGCGGTCGACGACCGGTTCCCGATTCCCGCGGTCCGGCTGTCCGACGTCGATCCGGCGTTCCTGCGCAAGTCGGTCGCTTATTCGACCAGCGAGCCGCCCGGCACGATCGTCATCGATCCGGCAAGTCATTACCTCTATCTGGTTCAGGGCGGCGGCAAGGCCGTGCGCTATGGCGTCGGCGTCGGGCGCCAGGGGTTCGGCTGGTCCGGCACCGCGAGCATCCACGACAAGCAGGAATGGCCGGACTGGTATCCGCCCAGGGAGATGCTGGCGCGCCAGCCCGAGCTGATGCGGCACATGAGCGAGCTGCGCAGCGGGATCGGCATGTCCGGCGGCCTGCGCAATCCGCTCGGCGCCCGCGCGCTCTATCTGTGGCAGGGCAACAAGGATACCTTGTTCCGCATCCACGGCACCAACGAGCCCTGGACCATCGGCCACAGCGTCTCGTCGGGCTGCATCCGCATGCTCAACCAGGACGTCATCGACCTCTACGAGCACGCGCCGGTCGGCGCCAAGGTCGTGGTGCTGGGCTCGCGGGTGGGATAGCGCTGCTTTCCAGCGAGAGCACAGACCTGAGCTTTCACGGCGTTACCTTGTGAGTGGCAAGGTTCACCGTCGCCTTGTCGAATGGCCGTTTCGTGCCGCTCGTAGTGTCGAACATTTCAATGACGAGCTGATTGCTGTCGACGGTCAGCAGCAGATAGCCGTACCCGCGCAGCGACTTTTTGAAGATAGCGCCGTTGCCTACATCTCCGCCCGTAGCGGTCGCGACCTGGGACGCGGCGTGCCCTCCGCAGCCGGCGACCACATAAGCAATTTCCCCCGTGACGGCGCCGAAGCGAACCGTCCGCGTATAGCGTTGATAATTATGGGAGTGGCCCGCCAGCATGGCATGCGGAATGATGCCGGCCCCCGTGCACGCGTCGTCGATCTGCGTCAACATAACCGGGCTGCCGCCATGGCCGCCTTCGCTGAACGGCGGATGATGCGTGGCAATGACGAGGGCGGCCTTGTCGCCGCCGTCCTTGGCCTTCTTCAAATCCGCCAGGGTCTTCTTGAGCCATTGGATCTGCTTGTCGTCGCGATTGGTTCCCAGGAGATCGCCGGGACCTTCGGCGATGTTGGAGTACAGGCCGATCATGTTGACGAAGGGCGCCTGCAGCAGCCAATACACGCCGGGCTGCGTCATCGTCTGACGAAAGATGCGAACGTTGTCGGCAGCCGGCGGCACGACAGCGGATGTCGCGCAGAAATTGGCGAGGAAGGCTGAAAGCGGCTTAGGGTGGGGAGGGTCGGATTCTCCGTCATGGTTGCCCCCGATTGCCAAGATCTTACCCGGATATTTCATGTACGGCCGGTAGAACTCGTCGCGATAGAGTTGCTCCTTGTCATGGCCGTAAATCACGTCCCCCGAGATGCAGAAAGAACGCCGGGTTATCTCCGGGCGTGCTGGGGTTGTAGTTGGAGGTCATCGCATTCGTGACGTCTTCCTGAGCCGCATCGGCGCCGCCGGGACGGCCCGTGTCCCCCACTGAGTGAAAGCGAATCTTTCCCGCGGCAGTGATCTCACCCACCCCTTGCTTTCCGATGATGTCGACCAGCTGCATGGTCGGCGTGCCCCGGGGCGGGGGAATCGGCCCCATCTTGGCTTGAATCACCTCGGACATCCGGCGCGCATGGAGCGCGGGATCGACGGGCCGCCGCACGGGCGGTGTAGCCGTGAAGAACGGGTGCGCATACCGCATCGGGGGCAACTTCGGGACTTTGGGTCTTCGAGCGGTGGGAAGCTTTGGCTTTCTGGCCATGGGAATTGCTGCCTTTCCAATGGGGAGACCAATGATCGATTTTCGCGCTTTGCGGGCAGTCCCCGAAGACGAGCCGTACGCAACCCAATATTGTCCCAATTCAGCCCGCAATCAAGAACTTATGCGCGTGAATAATTCGCCGATCATCCATTGCGAGAAAGAAAGCTCCGCACCGCCCGGCGCCCTTTGTTCGCAATGAATTCTCG
>VAZU01000232.1 GCA_005884745.1 Alphaproteobacteria bacterium | reverse complement strand
CGCACCGCTTCGCGGCAACCCGCGCCCGGGATACGATTCAGGAGATCCCGGTCACGCGCCGAGCTTGGCGATCCGCGCCACCAGACGCGATACCTTGCGGCTGGCGCTGTTCTTGTGCAGGACCCCCTTCTGGGCGGCACGCATGATTTGCGGTTCGGCTTCCTTCATCACCACGAGGGCGCGATCGCGGTCGCCGGCGGCGATCGCCTCCTCGACCCGGCGCACATAATTGCGCACGCGCGAGCGGCGCGACTTGTTGACGATCGCGCGCCGCGCGATCTTGCGCGCGGCCTTCTTGGCGGACTTGGTATTGGCCATGGTCGATCGAATTCCGCGTCGACGCCGCTGCCGGCATCATTGGGGTGTTTTTCAGAAAACCGCGGGCGGCGAGCGTCCCGAGGCGCGCTGCCGGCCTTTGCCGCGATTCAGGCCACCCGCCGGGCGCGCACCGCATCGTAGCCGGCGACCGCGACGGCTCGGTCGGCGGCCGAACCTACGGTCAAGGGCGGCATCACCCGGGCCCACGCCGGATCGTCGTGCACATGCGCGAGGAGCGCCTTGACGCCGGCGATGAGCGGCTTGCCGTCGAACAGCTTGCGGATGGTCACGGCGGCCTCGAGCGCGACCGCGTCGCCGCCGCGATAGGCGCGCGCGCAAAGATCCGCATTGAGATTGACGGTGGCGGAGATGCAGCCGGCGAACGGCCCGTTGCGCGCTTCGAAGAGCGCCGCCTCGTTCGAGGGGAATACGGCAAAGCCCGGCGCCACCGCGGCCGCGGCGCGGGAAAAACCGAGATCGCCCGAGGAATCCTTCAGTCCCGCGATCCGGTCGCCGAAGCCCGACACGATGCGGGCGAGCAGGCCGACATGCCATGGAACGCCCGACAGGGCCGGGAAATGATAGAGATAAACCGGAATCGGCCTGTGCTGTCCGCTACTCCCTTGTAATAGAACGGCGGCAATACCAGCGCGGCCGCGAAACCGAGCTCGGCCGCGTGCCGGGTCAGCTCGACCGCATCGCCAACCGCCGCGGCTCCCGTTCCAACCATCAGGCGTGCCATCGGCAGCCCCGCCTCGCGATAGGCGTTCATGAGCTTGCGCCGCTGCTCGATCGAAAACGAGGTTGCTTCCCCGGTGGTGCCCAGCACGTTGAGGCCGTCGCAGCCGTGGTCGAGCAGGAATTTCGCGAGCGCCGTCGAGCGGGCGCAATCGGGCTCGCCGTTTGCGTCGACGGCGGTTGCGATCGCGGCGATGACGCCGGACAGTCGAGCCTCGGTCATGGGCGCCTCCAGGTATCAGAGGTCAGAAATCAGAAATCAGAACGCGGAAATCACGGCCCTTTCTGACTTCTGATTTCCGACCCCTGTCAGCCGCTGACGTTATAGGCGGCGAGCGCCGCCATGTTGACGAGATCGGAATCGGTGGTGGCGAGCTGCACGATCTGCACCGGCATGTCGAGGCCGACCAGCAGCGGTCCGATCACGGTTGCGCCGCCGAGCTCTTGGAGCATCTTGGTCGAGATCGAGGCGGAGTGGAACGCCGGCATGATCAGCACGTTGGCGGGTCCCGACAACCGGCAGAACGGGTATACCGCCATTTTTTCGCGGCTGAGCGCGACGTCGGGCGACATTTCGCCGTCGTATTCGAAATCGACGCGGCGCTGGTCGAGGATGCGCACCGCCTTCTGGATGCGTTCCGCGCGCTCGCCCGGCGGCTGGCCGAAATTGGAGAACGCCAGCAAAGCCAGCCGCGGCTCGTAGCCGAGCTTGCGCGCGACGCCCGCGGCCTCGACCGCGATCTCGGCGAGATCCTCGGCCTCCGGCATCTCGGTGACCGCGGTATCGGCGACCACGACGGTGCGCCCGCGCGCGAGCACCAGCGAAAACCCCATCACGCGATGCCCGGGCTTGACGTCGATGCAGTGCCGCACGTCCTCGAGCGCCACGGAAAAGTTGCGGGTCACGCCGGTGACCATCGCGTCGGCGTCGCCGAGCGCCACCATGGCGGCGGCGAAATGGTTGCGGTCCTGGTTGATCAGCCGCTGGCAGTCGCGAAACAGATAGCCTTGCCGCTGCAGCCGCTCGTACAGGAAGGCCGCATAGGCGGAATTGCGCCGCGACAGCCGCGCGTTGAAGATCTCGACGCCCTCGGACAGCTCGATGCCGGCGTGCTTCGCGGTCTCGCGCACGCGCTCCTCGCGGCCGACGAGCTGCGCGGTGCCGAGCCCCTGCTGCACGAAATTCGTGGCCGCGCGAATGACCTGCTCCTCCTCGCCTTCCGCGAACACCACGCGCTTGGGCTGGCGCCGGAGCCGCTCGAACACCCGCGCGAGCACGCCGGCGACCGGATCGAGTCGCATGCGCAGCTGGTGACGGTAGCTGTCCATGTCGATGATCGGTTTGCGCGCCACCCCGGTATCCATCGCGGCGCGGGCGACCGCCAGCGGCACCGCCGAGATCAGCCGGGGATCGAACGGCACCGGAATGATGTATTCAGGCCCGTATTTCGGGCGCGCGCCGTAGGCGGCGGCGACCTCGTCGGGCACGTCCTCGCGCGCCAGCTGGGCCAGCGCTCTCGCGGCCGCGATCTTCATCTCCATGTTGATGCTGGTCGCCTGGACGTCGAGCGCGCCGCGGAAGATATAGGGAAAGCCCAGCACGTTGTTGATCTGGTTCGGGTAGTCCGACCGCCCGGTGGCCATGATGGCGTCGTCGCGCACTGCGGCGACTTCCTCCGGGGTGATCTCCGGATCGGGATTGGCCATCGCGAAGATGATCGGCTTCGCCGCCATGACCTTGACCATCTCCGGGGTGACCGCGCCCTTGGCCGAGAGGCCGAAGAAAACGTCGGCGCCTGCGAGCGCTTCGGCGAGGCTGCGCGCCTTGGTCTCGACCGCGTGCGCCGACTTCCATTGGTTCATGCCTTGCTGGCGGCCGCGGTAGATCACGCCCTTGGTGTCGCACAGCACGACGTTCTGCGGCGTAAACCCGATCGCCCTGAGCAGCTCCAGGCAGGCGATGCCGGCGGCACCGGCGCCGTTGCACACCAGCTTGGTCGAGCCGATCTCGCGTCCGGTGAGATCGAGCGCATTGAGCAGCCCCGCCGCAGCGATGATGGCGGTGCCGTGCTGGTCGTCGTGGAACACCGGGACGTCGAGCAGCTCGCGCAGCCGCTGCTCGATCAGGAAACATTCCGGCGCCTTGATGTCCTCGAGATTGATGCCGCCGAAAGTCTGCCCGAGGTAGCGCACGCAATTGACGAAAGCATCGGGATCCTCGGTCGACACTTCGAGATCGATCGCATCCACGTCCGCGAAGCGCTTGAACAGCACCGCCTTGCCTTCCATCACCGGCTTGGCCGCAAGCGCGCCGAGATTGACGAGGCCGAGAATGGCGGTGCCGTTGGTGATCACCGCGACGAAATTGCCCTTGGCGGTGTAATCGTAGGCGCGGTCGGGATTCTCCGCGATCGCCTTGACCGGCACCGCCACGCCCGGCGAATACGCCAGCGACAGGTCGCGCTGGGTCGCCATCGGCTTGGTCGCAACCACCTCGATCTTGCCGGGGCGGCCCTGCTGATGGAACTGCAGCGCTTCCTGGTCGGTGAAGGTCGGCCGCGCCCGGCGGCCGCCGGACTTGGCGGACATGTCCATTTGCCCTCCCGGGCGGGTTCCCCTCGGAAATTTGCCCGACGTTAGCGGAACCGAGGGCACCGACTCAAGGACGGCGCCCGTAACACGCTCATTCCCTGCTGTGGGCGCCGCGGATGCGGCCATGAAATGCCGTTCGGCATCTGCTAGCGTCGTCGCGCATGGAGCTCAAAGTGCCGGGCGAGCCAAACGTCGCCGAACCGGGTGCGGACGCCCCGCGCGGATTGCGCGCCGGGGGCGAGGACCGCGTCAGCCCGATGATGGCGCAGTACCTCGAGATCAAGGCCGGCCACCCCGATGGCCTGCTGTTCTACCGCATGGGGGATTTCTACGAATTGTTTTTCCGGGACGCCGAGATCGCCAGCCGCGCGCTCGGCATCGTGCTGACCAAGCGCGGCAAGCATCTCGATCGCGACATCCCGATGTGCGGCGTTCCGGTCGAGCGCGCCGAGGAATATCTGCACCGGCTGATCGCGCTCGGCCATCGCGTCGCCGTTTGCGAGCAGCTCGAGGATCCCGCCGAAGCCAGGCGCCGCGGCGGAAAAAGCGTGGTGCGGCGCGACGTCGTGCGCCTGGTCACGCCGGGCACGCTGACCGAGGATTCCCTGCTCGATGCCCGCCGCAACAATTATCTGGCGGCCATCGCGCGCGCCCGCAGCTCCTCGGCCGAGGAGGAGAGCCGGTTCGCCATCGCGTTCCTCGACATATCGACCGGCGAGTTTCGCGTCACCGAGTGCGGGCGGGAAACCCTCGCCGCCGAGATCGCGCGGCTCGAGCCCGGCGAGATTCTTGTTTCCGACGCGCTCTACGAGGATGCCGAGCTTGCAGCGTTCTGGCGTTCGCTGCCCGCGGTGACGCCGCTCACCCGCGATGCTTTCGACGGCGCGAGCGCCGAGCGGCGGCTCGCGGAATATTTCGCGGTGGCGACCACGCAGGCGTTCGGCGCGTTCTCCCGGCTGGAACTGACCGCGGCGGCCGCATGCGTCACCTACCTCGAGCGCACCCAACGTGGGGAGAAACCGCTGCTCTCGCCGCCCGCGCGGGAATCGGGCGGCGCGACGCTGCTCATCGACGCGGCGACGCGCGCCAACCTCGAGCTTGTCCGCACCTCGAGCGGAGAGCGCCGCGGCTCGCTCTTGTCCGCCATCGATCGCACCGTCACCGCCGCGGGCTCGCGGCTGTTGGCGCAACGCCTCGCCGCGCCGTTGACCGCGCCTGCCGCGATCGGCGAGCGCCTCGATTCGGTCGCGGCGCTCGTCGCGGCGTCAGCCATCCGGTCCGAGCTCATCGCGCGGCTCAAGGCGGCGCCGGATCTCGCGCGTGCGCTCGCCCGGCTGGTGGTCGGGCGCGGCGGTCCGCGCGATCTTGCGGCGGTCCGCGACGGCCTGACGGCGGCGGCGGAAATCGCCGGGGCGTGCCGGGCGCTCGATCCCTCCGACCCGGCGAGCGCCGCCGAGCTCGCTGCCGCGCTGGTCGACGAGCTGCCGGCCTTCAAGCGCGACGGCGGATTCATCCGCGCCGGCTACCGCGCCGCGCTCGACGAGACGCGGGCGCTGCGCGACGAGTCCCGCCGCGTCCTTGCCGTGCTCCAGGCCCGCTATGCCGAGGACACCGGCATTCGCACGCTGAAGATCCGTCACAACCACGTGCTCGGCTATTTCATCGAGACCGCCGCGCAGCACGGCGAAAAACTGCTCGGCGAACCGTTCAAGGCCAAATTCATCCACCGCCAGACGCTCGCGGGGCAGATCCGGTTCACCACCAACGAGCTTGGCGATCTCGAATCGAAGATCGCGAGCGCGGCGGACCGCGCGCTGGCGCTCGAGCTCGAGATCTTCGACCAGCTCTCGGACCTCGTGATTGCTTCGGGCGCGGCGATCCAGGCGGCCGCGCAGGCACTCGCCGCGATCGACGTCGTTGCCGGGCTGGCAAGTCTCGCGGTCGAGCAGGATTACGTGCGGCCCGAAATCCTCGCGGACCTCGATTTCGTCGTCGAGGGCGGGCGTCATCCGGTGGTCGAGCAGGCGCTCGTGCGCGGCGGCGGTCCGTTCGTCGCCAACGATTGCGATCTTTCGCCGCCGGCGGACGCGGGCGCCGGGCGCATCTGGCTGTTGACCGGGCCGAACATGGCCGGCAAGTCCACGTTTCTGCGCCAGAACGCCCTGATCGCCGTGCTGGCGCAAATGGGAAGCTTCGTGCCGGCGCGCCGCGCGCGCATCGGCGTCATCGACCGGCTGTTCTCCCGGGTCGGCGCCGCCGACGATCTCGCCCGCGGCCGCTCCACCTTCATGGTGGAAATGGTCGAGACCGCCGCGATCCTCAATCAGGCGGGGCCGCGCTCGCTGGTCATTCTCGACGAGATCGGTCGCGGCACCGCGACCTTCGACGGGCTGTCGATCGCCTGGGCGACGATCGAGCATTTGCACGAAGAGAACCGCTGCCGCGCGCTGTTCGCCACGCATTTTCACGAGCTGACCGGGCTTTCCGCGAAGCTGCCGCGCTTGTTCAACGCGACGGTGCGGGTCAAGGAATGGCAGAACGAGGTCGTGTTCCTGCACGAAGTGGTGCCGGGCGCGGCGGACCGTTCCTACGGCATCCAGGTCGCCAAGCTCGCCGGGCTGCCGTCCGCCGTCATCGAGCGGGCCAAGCTCGTGCTCGCGGAGCTCGAGGCGCAGGACCGCGTCTCGCCGGCGCGCAAGCTCGTGGACGATTTGCCGCTGTTCGCCTCGGTCCGGCGCGGCGGTACCGCGACCGCTTCCCCGCGCGAGAGCGCCGCCGAGGCCTTGCTCGCCGCAATCGCCGCGCTTAATCCGGACGAGCTTTCGCCACGCGAGGCGCTCGAAGCGCTCTATGCGCTCAAGCGCGCGGCGGCGAAGCGCGAATGATCCGATCACCAGCCGCGGTGGCGGTTGAGCCACAGCGTCAGGTTCCAGCCGATCGAGATCGCGAGCGCGAGGATGAGCGCCGCGGCCTTGCCCAGCGGCACGGCGGCGAGATGCAGCGCCAGCATCGCGAACGCGAAGCCGACCAGCCCCGGAAGCGTGTTGGCGAGAATCGCCGCGGTCGCCGGGCCGCCGATCCGAGGATGAAAGATCAGGATCAGGCTGGTCAGCACCACGGGAAACACCGCGAGCATTCCGGTCAGCGTGGGCCCCACCCGGGCGCTCAGGCCCACCACGGTCGCGACGAGCACCGCCACCAGCCCGGCGCGCAGCGGCACGTCGTACCAGCGCCGCCGCGGCGGGCGAAATTTTGCGCTGCGGAACCGGCGCGCCACCGGCACCGCCACCAGATAGCTCGCCGCATTGATCGCCAACGCGCCGGGCAGCGTCCACTGAAAGCTGCGCACCGTGAAGATCGCCGTGAGCCAGAACCCGAGCGCGACCGCAAGGCTCGCGAGCGGTCCGCGGACCTGCGCGACCAGGATATAGATGAGCGCGAAGAGCCCGGTGACCGCATTGGCGGCAAGGCTCGCCATCGCGCTCGCGGCGATGAAGCGCGAGTCATGATCGAGCGCCAGGAACAGGTAGACGGGTCCCGCGGAAATCGGCAGCGTCGCCACCAGCCCGCCGACCAGCGGCCCGGCGCGTTCGGCGATCGCGGTCGCGGCGACAATCAGTTGCATTGGGTGCTCGATGTCGTCTTGGACGAGGACCGCAGCCGAACGAGAAAAGACAACGCCCCGGAGAACCTGGCCATCCTGCGCGGGTTCGTCCTCAACATCCTCCGCTCCCACCCGAGCACCACTCCGATGCGCCGAAAAATCAAGCGTGCAGGGTGGGACAATGCCTTTCTCATCGAACTTTTGGACCATATGCGATAGCCCTGCCTTTCAGGGGGAGGTGTTCGGAGCCAGCCGCGAGGCATATGCGACGGCCGCAGCGCTTTCGTCGGAGCTGTCGGCTGTTCGCTGAAAAGCATTACCAAACATGGCGCCAACTCCCGCCGTGACATGCCGGCTCGGCTCGGATATCCGGATGCGGCGATGTCCGTCCCTGCCGACCATGCCGATGCTGCGGTTCATCCCCCGCGCGGGGCCGCGGCCATTTTCGATGCGCCTGCGGTCGCCGCGGAGCTAAAGCGCCTCGGCGGCCTTCACGCCGGCCGCGAGCGCGAGCTGCGCTCCGCGGTGGCGCAATATCTCAAGGGCGTGCAGGAGGAGGGCCGGGCGGCGACGGAACGCATGCTGCGCGAGGATCGCCACGGCCGGCTGTGCGCCGAGCGCCTGTGCTTCATGCAGGACGAGCTGATCCGGCTGCTGTTCGAGTTCGCGGGGCAGCAGCTTTATCGTTCCGACAATCCCTCCGAGGCCGAGCGCATGGCGGTGATCGCCACCGGCGGCTACGGCCGCGGGCTATTGGCGCCGGGCTCCGACATCGATCTCTTGTTCCTGCTGCCGTACAAGCAGACCGCCTGGGGCGAATCGGTCGCCGAGGCGATTCTCTATTGCCTGTGGGACATGGGCCTGAAAGTCGGCCACGCCACCCGCTCGGTCGACGAATGCATCCGCCAGGCCAAGGCCGACATGACGATCCGTACCGCGGTGCTGGAGGCCCGTTATCTGGTCGGCGACCGCAAGCTCTACGACGAGCTCGTCGCGCGCTTCGATCGTGACATCGTGCAGCACAGCGCCGCGGAGTTCGTCGCCGCCAAGCTCGCCGAACGCGAGGAGCGCCACCGCCGCGCCGGGCAGTCGCGCTACCTCGTCGAGCCCAACGTCAAGGACGGCAAGGGCGGCTTGCGCGACCTGCACACCTTGTTCTGGATCGCCAAATACGTCTATCGCGTGCGCGAGCCCCAGGAGCTGCTTCAGCACGGCGTGTTCGACGAGCAGGAATACCGAATTTTCCGCCGCTGCGGGGATTTCCTGTGGTCGGTGCGCTGCCACATGCATTTCCTCACCGGCCGCGCCGAGGAGCGGCTGTCGTTCGACATCCAGCGCGAGATCGCGGTGCGGCTGGGCTACACCGAGCATCCGGGCCTGAAAGACGTCGAGCGGTTCATGAAGCATTATTTTCTGGTCGCCAAGGACGTCGGCGATCTCACCGCGATCCTGTGCGCGGGCCTGGAGGCGCGCCAGGCCAAGCCCGCGCCGGTGCTCAGCCGGGTGATGGCGCGGCTGCGGCCGCGCGGCCGGCGTGGCTTGAGCGAGAGCGCGGATTTCATCGTCGACAACAACCGCATCAACATCAGCGACCCCGACGTTTTTCGCCGCGATCCGGTCAACCTGATCCGCATCTTCCATCTCGCCGATCGCCACGCGCTCGCGTTCCATCCCGACGCGCTGCACGCCGCCTCGCGCTCGCTCAGGCTGATCGACGCGGAGCTGCGCAAGAATCCCGAGGCCAACCGGCTGTTCTTTGAGATTCTCACCTCCCGCAGCCATGCCGAGACCGTGCTCCGCCGCATGAACGAAACCGGCGTGCTCGGGCATTTCGTTCCCGACTTCGGCCGCATCGTGGCGATGATGCAGTTCAACATGTACCACCATTACACCGTGGACGAGCACCTGCTGCGCTGCATCGGGGTGCTGGCCGAGATCGAGCGCGGCGGCAACGAGGAATTCGCGCTCGCCGGCGAACTGATGCGCACCATCCAGCCGGCGCATCGCGCCGTGCTCTACGTCGCCTTGTTCCTGCACGACATCGCCAAGGGCAGGGTCGAGGATCATTCGATTGCCGGCGCGCGGATCGCGCGGCGCTTCGGCCTGCGGCTC
>VAZU01000231.1 GCA_005884745.1 Alphaproteobacteria bacterium | reverse complement strand
TCGGCGATCGCCTCGCGGGCAGCAAGCACGGCGTGCGCCGTTCCCCGCCGCTCGCCTTGCACGAAGACCCCCGCCGACGGGGCAAGTCGGCCGACCTCCGCCGCAACCGCCTCCTGATCCGGACCGATCACGACGGCAATGGCCGTCCCGGGCGCGGAATCGAGCGCTCCCAGCACATGGGCCAGCAGGGAGCGCCCGGCGATCGCGTGCAGCACTTTTGGCCGCGAGGATCGCATACGCGTGCCCTCGCCCGCGGCGAGCGCGATGGTCAGGCAAGTCCTAGGCATCAGAACATCTGCAAGGGCAGGTGCGCATGCGCATGGGAATCGATTTCTGGCAGTTCCGGGAAAACCATAGGCGTTTTTCTTGTCATTGATAGAAGCGGTTGGGTTCCCCTCCCCCCGCGGAAGCGGCGGGGAGGGGTTAGGGGTGGGGGCCGCTTTGGCTCAGCCCCCCACCCGGCTCCTCGCTCCGCGAGGAGCCACCCTCCCCGCCGCTCGTCCAAGTCGGATGTTTCCGACTTGGACCAATCATGAAATTGCCGAACCCGGGAACACCCGGGTTCGGCGGGGGGAGGGTAGGAGAATGGGGCTCGTCCTCAGTCGACGATGATGCCCAGCGTGGACCACGATGACGCCCGGCAAGCACTGCCCCCAATCCGGGCTTGCATTGCCGGAGTTTCGGTACGAACTTCCCACGACCCGGGAGCGTGCCATGATCTTTCGCCAGCTGTTCGACAGCGTGTCTTCGACCTACAGCTATCTGATTGCGAGCCGCCGCGGGGGCGAGGCGCTGATCCTCGACCCGGTGCTCGAGAAGGTCGACCGCTACGTCCAACTCGTCAAAGAGCTCGACCTCAAACTGGTGAAAGCCGTCGATACCCACGTCCACGCCGATCACATCACCGGGCTCGGCGCCTTGCGCGACCGCACCCATTGCATCACGGTCATGGGCGAGCACAGCAGGGTCGACGTGGTCTCGATGCGGGTCGCCGACGGCGATCAGCTCCAGATCGAAGGCGTGAATCTCGATGTGCTGTACACGCCGGGCCATACCGACGATTCCTACAGCTTCCTGATGGGGGACCGGGTGTTCACCGGCGACACCTTGCTGATCCGCGGCACCGGCCGCACCGACTTCCAGAACGGCGACGCCAGAGCCCAGTACCAATCGCTCTTCGGCCGGCTGCTCAAGCTGCCGGACGAGACACTGGTGTTCCCCGCCCACGACTACAAGGGCGACACCGTGAGCACCATCGGCGAGGAGAAGGCCTTCAATCCGCGGCTCAAGGTGAAATCGGTCGACGAATACGTCGACCTGATGAACAGCCTGCATCTGCCCAACCCCAAGATGATGGACGTGGCCGTTCCGGCCAACCTGCGGGTCGGGCTGGCGCAGGAAGAGATCGCCAAGCGCGGCTGGGCGGTAAGCGCCGAGCAGGCGCTGGCGCTCTTGGGCCGCGCGGACGTGGCCTTGATCGACCTGCGCGAGCGGCGCGAGCGCGAGAAGCACGGCAGCATTCCGGGCTCGCTGCATGCGCCCTATCCGGATCTCCAGGAGAACATCCAGCCCGGCGGCATGCTCTACGAGCTCGCGGCGGCAACCGGCAAACGCATGGTATTTTACTGCGCCTTCGGCGAGCGCTCGGCCATGGCGGTCGAAGCGGCGCGCCAGGCAGGCCTCGCCGCCACGCTTCACATCCAGGGCGGGCTCGACGCCTGGAAGAAGGCCGACGGCCCCCTCACCCGGTAGGATCGCCTATGCCCCGATTGTTTTTCCCGACCGCGCGCGAATGGAACGCGCTGATCGCGCTCGGGCTCGTGTCGCTCGGTTACGCGCTCTATCTGCGCTACATCGTCATCGAGCAGGCCTGGGTGGCGCACACCTGCCAGGACGGCGCGACCACCTGGATCTGCGTTTCGCGCAACGCCGCGATCGCCCTGTTCAAGAATTGGGTGTTCGGGGCGGTCGCGCTCGGCGTGGCGGGGCTCAACCTGATCCGCCCCTCGCTGGTGCTGTTCGCGATCGCCATGGTCGCCGCCGCGTTCGGCATCGTGCTGTACAATATCGGCGCCGCGGGGTTGGCGGCCGCCCTGCTCATCCTCAGCTTTGCGCGTCCCGCAAGCGCCACAAAATGAGCGCGAGCGCCAGGAACACTGCGCACAGCCAGAGCGACTGCCAATTGGCGAAGCTCTCGTCGAACAAGATGTAACCCGCGGATCCGGCGAGCAGCGCCGCCGCCACGGTCTCGGCCGGAGCACGCCGGCCGGCGCGGCGCGGGCCCGCGAACGACAGCGCCAGGAAGGGAACCAAGGCTGCCGTCATGGGCGCGAACGGAAAATCGCGGTAGCGCGGATCGAACACGAGCCCCAGCGCCGATTGGATCGCGAAGATGCAAAGCAGGATGAGCAGCGTCCCGAGCGTCAGCTTGAGCGGATCGGGCACTCTTCCCGCCGCCGGCCCGATCACCTGGGCAAAGTTCGGCAGGGCGGTCCTGCGCATCAGCGCCGCTGCTCCGGCAACCGGACTGGCGATCGCGAGCGCCGCCAGCACGAAGGATCGCGCCCAGCCGTCGATCCCGAGGCTTTCGATCGGCACATTGGCTAGCACCCAGCCGATCAGGACGCCACCCGCCAAACCGGTGACCGCGACGCCGATCCAGCGGCCGAGCACGGGCTCGTTCACCAGCGGCTCGCGCCGACAGGCGGCGAAAGCCGTGCCGAACACCAGCCCCGCAAGCGCGATTCCGGCCGCCGCCTGCCAGCGCCAATAGGGATGATCGGAAACGGCAACGCTCCAGGCGAACTTGAATTCGCGGGTCTTGCCGTCGAGCAGGCCCCAGTGGCCGCCCACCGTGCCCTCCTGCTGCTCCTTCCAGGGCTGATCGAAGGCCTCGATGACGCTGACGCGATAGTGCTCCCGCTTCGCCGCCGCCAGCACGTCCTGGACCACCCGAGCCTGGTTGGCGGGAGACGGCAGCGCGCCGTCGCGCATGCGCCCCGCGCTCGGCCAGCCGACTTCGCCGATCAGGATCTCCTTCTCAGCAAATGCCGCCTTGAGCTTTTGGCGGATGCTCTCGACATGCGCCGCCGCCTCGGAGGCCGGGACCGGAAAATCCTCCCAATAGGGCAGGATGTGGATGGTCACGAAATCGACCGCCGCATGCACTTCCGGATAGCGCAGCCAAAACTCCCAGACATCCGCGTAGGTGACGGGCACCGAAATCCTGGCTTTGACGCTGCGGATCAGGTTGGCGAGTTCGGACGGAGCGATCTCGCCTCGCAGCAGGGATTCGTTGCCGACCACGACGGCGCGGATCGTGTCCGGGAAGCGCTTGGCCAGCGCGACCGCCGTTTCGACCTCGCGCCGGTTGCGCTCCGGATCCCAGCCGATCCAGGCCCCCTGGATCACCTGCATGCCGTGGCGCCGAGCGATCTCGGCAACCCGGTCGAGGCCGAAATCCGTGGAATAGGTCCGCACGCAGCCGGAGAGCCGCGCGAGGCGGGCCAAATCGTCTTCGATCCTGCCGGCGTCGATCCGGGTCGTAAGATCGAGCGGGGTCTGGTTACCGCGAAACGGCGTGTAGGATACGCAAAAAAGCTTCTCGCCGGCATCGAGCGGCGATGGCGGCATGGCGACCGGCGCGCCCAGCCACCACCAGCAGCCGAGGATTGCCGCGGCAATGGGGAGGAAAAGACCTACGGCAGCGCGCATTTTCCGGGAAAGAATCGCTACTCGTGAACTTGAGGGCGCCGGGTGACTTACCCCGCGGCGAGCCGAGTGCCAAGGGCAGCCCTGTGGGGCGGTAAGCATGGTAGCGAAGGCCGCTGGACAAATGTCCGCGGTTCGGCCATGCCAAGTGCCTCCGACCCCGCCGAATACGCCGCAATGCTGACCTATTCCGGTGTTGGAGTTCGTCGAGCTTCATCCGGTCCTTCGGGACCGCCCCATCCGGCCCGCCATGTCCGCCTCGCTTGTTCGTATTTTCGCCGCGGCTCTCGCAGCCGCGGTCATCGGTTCTGCGGTGTCGTTCGCGGCCGCTCAGCCGGCAAGCGAACAGAAGCCCCAGGACCAGAGCCAGAAGCCGGCGACGCAGCAAAATGACGCGGCCAAGGACGAGAAAAAGAAGATCGACGAGTTCGCCGAAGCCGCGCGCCTCCTCGCCGGTGGCGCCGGAAACCCGGAATGCGTCTGGCTCGGCCGACGAGTGGTCAACCTGCTGTGGCGCGACGACCTCGACACGGGGCACATCCAAGCAACGTTCCGATGCGTCGTGCGGCAAGGAAACATCGATCCCAAGGCGCCCGAGAGCCTGAGCTCCCGGGTCCACGCCTGCTGGATCAACCCGAATCTGCCGCCTACGGCGTCGGCCGCGCCGCCCGCGGGCGCGGCGCAGGGAACTTCCAATCAGTAGAAACGTTTTTTGCTGCGGTGGCTTGCGGGTGTCTTGAAATAGACACGGCAACCGTTTAGTTCATAGACTGCCAACCCGAGGCCTGTTGTTCTTCGCGTGGCCGCGGTCGAGCCCAGGGGACGGGTTCGGGTCTCGGCATTCAGCCCCAACTGGTCGCGTCCATGCGCTTCGTCGCTGCCGTCGTTGCGCTCGTCTCGTGCGTGCATGTCGCCATCTGGGCTTTGTCGCGGGACCAAATGGCCGCGCCCGACGTATCGGGGCCGCTCGCCAGCGTTTCCTACGCTCCCTTTGCGGATTCCGAGCATCCCGACCGGGGCCAGCGGGCGACCGCCGAGCAGATTCGCGCGGACCTCAAGACCATCGCACCCTATACCAGGGCGATCCGCACCTATTCCTCGACCGCCGGCGTCGAGCTCGTGCCGTCGATCGCCGACGAGTTCGACCTCAAGGTCACCGTCGGGGCCTGGATCGACAAGAACGAAGAACGCAATGCGCGGGAGATGCGCTCGGCCATCGAGCTGGCCCGCAAGAACCGCAACGTCAACGCGCTCGTGGTCGGCAACGAGACCATCTACCGCGGCGAGCAGTCGATCGACCAGCTCATCAAGCTGATCCAGCACGCGAAGCATGAAGTCCAAGTACCTGTCACCACTGGAGAAATCTGGCACGTCTGGCTTGAGCATCCCGAGCTGGCGTCGTCCGTCGATTTCATTGCGGCACACATCCTGCCGTACTGGGAAGGCTTTTCCGAGGAACAGACCGTCGATCAGGCAATCCTCATCTATTACAAGCTGCGCTCCGTATTTCCGGGCAAGCGCATCGTCATTGCCGAGTTCGGTTGGCCCAGCGCCGGATATAACTTGAAGAGCAGCAATCCGGGCCGGATGCCGCAGGCCGTCGTGCTGCGGGACTTCGTCTCGCACGCGGAGGCGCTCGGCATCGACTACAACATCGTCGAAGCCGTCGATCAGCCCTGGAAGGTATTCGAGGGCAGCGTCGGCCCCTATTGGGGCCTGCTCGACGCCGCGCGCCACCCGAAATTCCCCTGGACCGGGCCGATCGTCGATCCGGACCACTGGAAGATCGCGGGCATCGCGGTTCTCATCGGCTTCCTGCTGTCGCTTCCGATCCTGATCCTCACGGAGGCCAGCATTCCCCAGGCGCTGCTGCTTGCCGGGGCCGTCCACGCGGTGGGCGCGTGGCTCGCTACGATCTTCGCCTATTGGAACGGCCATTATTTCGTGCCGGGCGCCGCCTTCGCGCTGGGGTTCGGTCTGCTGCTGCTGGGACCGCTTGTGGTGATTGCGCTGGCCCGGGTGGAAGAGATCGCGGCCATCGCCTTTGGCCGCAAGCCGAGCCGGCTGATTACGGCAACTCCCGCGGCGCCGGAGGACTTTGCTCCGAAAGTGTCGATCCATATCCCGGCCTGCAACGAGCCGCCGGAAATGCTCAAGCTCGCCCTCGACGCGGTCGCGCGGCTCAATTACCCCAACTTCGAATGCGTCCTCGTCGTCAACAACACGCCCGACCCGGCGTTGTGGCGTCCGGTCGAGGACCACTGCCGCACGCTCGGCGAACGCTTCAAATTCGTCAATGCCGAGACCCTGCCCGGCTTCAAGGCCGGCGCATTGCGCCTCGCCGGCGTGCACACCGCCGCCGACGCGGCCGTCATCGGCGTGCTGGATGCCGATTACGTGGTGCATGCGGACTGGCTCAAGGATCTCCTTCCGGTGTTCGCCGACCCGACGGTCGGGCTGATCCAGGCGCCGCAGGACCACCGCGACGGCGAGCGCAGCCTGATGCACCACGTGATGAACGGCGAATACGCCGGCTTCTTCGACGTCGGCATGGTCCAGCGCAACGAGAACAACGCCATCATCGTGCACGGCACCATGTGCCTGATCCGCCGTACCGCGCTCGAGGCGGCGGGCGGCTGGTCGAGCGACACCATCGTCGAGGATACGGACCTCGGCCTGTGCGTTCTCGAACACGGCTGGCGGGCGCTTTACACCAACCGTCGCTACGGCTGGGGGCTCCTGCCCAACACCTTCGAGGCGTTCAAGAAGCAGCGCTATCGGTGGGCCTCGGGCGGCGCCCAGATCATCAAGAAGCACTGGCGGCGGTTTCTGCCGGGCGAGAGTCTTCTGTCCCGCGATCAGAAGCGCGAGTTCGCCGTCGGCTGGCTCAATTGGCTCGGCGCCGAGACCGTCGGGGTCGCGGTCGCGCTGCTGAACCTGATGTGGGTGCCGGTCGTCGCCTTCGTCGGCATCGCCATCCCGGACAAGATTCTGACCTTGCCGATCATCGCGGCCTTCGTGGTTTCGGTCGTGCATTTCGTCGCGGTCTACCGGCTGCGGGTCGCGGTCCCGCTGAGCCAGGCGATCGGCGCCATGTTCGCGGCCATGTCGGTGCAATGGACGGTCGCGCGGGCGGTCGGCGACGGAATGATCAAGCAGAGCCTGCCTTTCGTGCGCACCGCAAAGGGCGCCGGCAAGAGCAAGGCCCGGGAGTTTCAGGCGTTCTGGGAAACGATCATCGGCGTCGCATTGCTGGTCGGCGCAACAATTCTGCTGGTCACCAACCGCCTGCAGATCCGCGAAATCTACATCTTCGCCGCGGTGCTCGTGCTGCAGAGCCTGCCGTTCCTCTCGGCGCTCGCCATCGCTGCGCTCGAGAGCTCACGGATCAACGATTTTGCCTATTGGCGCCGGATCGAGGCGCGCATTGCCGAGCTCATTCCGCGGCGCGCCCTGTTGCCCAAGGCGCCCGCCCGCGCCGATAAACCCGTCGAACCGCTGCCGTAAGGATCACCATCACCCCGGCAATGCGGTCTCCACCAGGCGCGCCCAATAGGAGGCGCCGAGCGGGATCGCCTCGTCGTTGAAATCGTAGGCCGGGTGATGCAGCCCGGCGGAAGGGCCGTTGCCGACGAAGATGAAGGCGCCGGGCCGGGCCTGCAGCATGAAGGAAAAATCCTCCGCGCCCATCATCGGCGGCGCGGCGACGTCGACGCGCTCGCTTCCGGCGATCTGCGCGGCAACCGAGGCCGCAAACGCCGTCTGCCGCTCGTGATTGCTGGTCACCGGGTAATCGCGTTTGTAGATGAGCTTGGCCTTGGCGCCGTAGACGCGCGCGGTCGCCTCGACGATCTCGTGGAGCCGCCGCTCGAGCAGATCCTGGACGTGCGGCGTCAGGCTGCGGGCGGTGCCGCAAAGTCGCGCCGTTTGCGGGATCACGTTGTCGGTATGCCCGGCCTGGAACATGCAGATCGAAACCACCGCGGCATCGAGCGGATCGACGTTGCGGGATACGACCGACTGCATCTGATTGATCATCTGCGCGCCGACCAGGATCGGATCGACCGCGAGGTGCGGCTTGGCCGCGTGCCCGCCCATGCCTTCGATGTCGATGTAGAGGCGGTCGGCGGCGGCCATCATCGGCCCGGGCCGGATGGCGAAATGGCCGACCGGCAGCCCCGGGAAATTGTGCATGCCGAACACTTCGTCGATCGGGAAGCGATCCAACAGGCCATCCTCCAGCATCGCCCTGGCGCCTGCCCCGCCCTCCTCGGCCGGCTGGAAGATCACCACCGCGGTTCCGGCGAAATTGCGCGTCTCGGCGAGATATTTGGTCGCGGCCAACAGCATCGCCGTATGGCCGTCATGACCGCAGGCGTGCATCTTGCCGGGCACCGTGGATTTGTACGGAACGTCCGACGCCTCTTCGATCGGCAGCGCATCCATGTCGGCGCGCAGCCCGATCGTCCGCCCCGCTTGCGGCCTCTTGCGGCCGCGGATCACGCCGACGACGCCGGTCCTGCCGAGCCCGGTCACCACCTCGTCGCAGCCGAACGCCTTGAGCTTGTCGGCAACGCTCGCCGCGGTGCGGTGCACTTCATAGAGAAGCTCCGGATGCGCGTGGAAATCATGCCGCCAGCCGGCGATCTCGTCCTGCATGGCGGCGATGCGATTGATGACGGGCATCGAGAATGCTCCAGGCGTCCTGGCCGGCCCCCAATGCGTCCCAAGCCGGTTCGGCGGGAAACGGCCGGCGCCGCACTCGCGGCGGACCAGCCGAAGCTAGCAACCGGCCGGCTCGATGTCGAACCTCGACCAAGCCCTTGCACCCGGTCGGGAATCGGCCTTACCATCCTCGGGGGCTGGAATCGTAAGGGATCGCGGGGGCGCCTACTGAGGGCCTGAGAGGCCCTTCCTCATTCAAAACAAATCATGCGCGCCTCCAACCGGCCTGCTGGCCGTCGGACGGCGGGACGCTTGCCGCGAGCATAAGCGAAGGGGGAAAGCTCATGTGGAACCAAGTTTATAACCCGCTCGGCAATGCGGCACTATCGACGCTCGTGGCCGCGCTGCCGGTCGTGACGCTGCTGGTCCTGATCGCCTCGGGCAAGGTGAAGGCGCATGTGGCCGCCTTGATCGCCCTTCTCGTGGCGATCCTCGTCGCCGTGATTTTGTTCACGATGCCGGCGGGGTTCGCGATCCGCGCCAGCATTTTGGGCGCGGTGATCGGCTTCTTTCCCATCGGCTGGATCGTGCTCAACGTCATCTTCATGTATCGGCTCACGGTGGAGAAGGGCGCGTTCGAGACCCTGCAGCAGACGATCGGCGGCGTCACGACGGACCGCCGCCTGCAGCTGCTCCTGATCGCCTTCTCGTTCGGGGCATTCTTCGAAGGCGCGTCGGGCTTCGGCACTCCGGTCGCGGTGACCGGCGCCATCCTGATCGGGCTCGGCTTCTCGCCGCTCGCGGCCTCGGGCCTGTCGCTGATCGCCAACACCGCGCCGGTTGCCTACGGCGCACTGGGCACGCCGATCGTCGGCCTCGCCAGCGTCACCGGGTTCGACCCATATGTCCTCGGCGCCATGGTGGGGCGGCAGCTGCCGTTCTTCTCGCTGATCGTGCCGTTCTGGCTGATCTGGGCCTTTGCCGGGTTCCGCGGCATGATCGAGATCTGGCCGGCGATCCTGGTCTGCGGCGTGTCCTTCGCCGTCCCGCAATTCCTGATCTCCAACTATGTCAATCCCTGGATCGTCGACATCGGTGCCTCGCTGATCTCCATGGCCTGCCTGATCGGCTTCCTGGAGATCTGGCAGCCGAAGAAGCTTTGGCTCTCCCCGGCTTTGCGCAGCCGCGACGATTCCGCCGCGACGATGCCGCCGCCTCGCGCTGCCGGACGCGAGCCGAGCACCCGGGAAATCTGGCTGGGGCTGATGCCGTGGATCATCGTCTGCGTCATTCTCCTGGTCTGGGGCACCGGCTGGTTCAAGGCGCTGGTCAACCCGATCTTCAGCTGGAATTACGACGTCCCCGGCCTCGACAAGATGATCAACAAGGTGGCGCCGGTCGTGGCACAGCCGACGCCGGAGCGCGCCACCTTCGCGTTCACCTATCTGTCGTTCACCGGGTCCGGCATGCTGATCGCCGCGATCATCTCCGGGTTCCTGATGGGGTTCTCGCCGGCCAAGCTGGTGGTGGAATACGGCAAGACCATCCGGGTGTGCGCGTACTCGCTCATCACCATCTCGGCCATGCTGGCGATCGGCACGCTCACCCGGCTGTCGGGGGTCGACGCGACCCTCGGGCTGGCGTTCGCGACCACGGGCATCCTTTATCCGTTCTTCGGCACCCTGCTGGGCTGGCTCGGCGTCGCGCTGACCGGCTCGGACACCGCCTCCAACGTGCTGTTCGGCAATCTGCAGAAGATCACCTCCGAGCAGCTCGGGCTCAGCCCGATCCTGATGGGCGCGGCCAACTCCTCGGGCGGGGTCATGGGCAAGATGATCGATGCGCAATCGATCGTCGTCGCCTCCACCGCGACCAATTGGTTCGGCCACGAAGGCTCGATCCTGCGCTTCGTGTTCTGGCACTCGATCGCGCTCGCCTGCCTGGTCGGCATCCTGGTGATGCTGCAGGCCTACGTG
>VAZU01000234.1:11767-15936 GCA_005884745.1 Alphaproteobacteria bacterium | reverse complement strand
AACGGCAGCGTTTCAACAGCGACTTCGAAGTATAGAGCGCCGCATCGGCAAGTGGCCAATGAGCGCGGAAGAGGTGATACAGCGTCCGGGCGTGCGTGTAGTTCCGCTCGTTCGGTATCCGTACAAAATCTTCTACCGGGTCACGAGCGGAGCTGTGGAAATACTCCACGTCCGTCACGCCGCCCGGCACGGGTGAGAGAGGGCAGCGCTTCTGTTTTACGCATGTGGCTCGTGTTCGCCTTTTCCGGACCGGTGCTGTGGGCGGTCTCCATTCATTTGGACAAGTACCTGGTCAGCCGCTATTTCGCGCAATCGAGCGTCGCCGTGCTGCTGGTATTCACCGCGCTGGCCGGATTGCTGTTGCTGCCGCCGATCTGGTTCTTCCGGCCGGCGGTGATCGATCTGCCGCTCGGCAGCATGGCTCTGATTGCGTTCTCCGGGCTGCTCTACATGACGGCGATCTTCTTCTACCTGCAGGCGCTGCAGTCGGAGGAAGCCTCGGTCGTGGCCCCCTTGTTCCAGGCGACACCGCTGTTTGGCTATTTGCTGGCTTACTTCGTGTTGGGCGAGCGCCTGTCCGTCCTGCAGATGCTCGGCGGCGGACTGATCGTGGCCGGCGGCGCCCTGCTCTCGATCGACCTTGGCGATCGCCGCGCCTTCAAGGGCCGGCTGATCGCGCTCATGCTCGCCTGCGCCTTCGCGCTCGCCCTGACGGGTCTGATCTTCAAGATCTACGCAATACGCGACGAATTCTGGACCGCGACGTTTTGGGCGTTCGCCGGGCAGGCGTTGTTCGGCGGCGTGCTGCTGGCGATCGCCGGCTACCGGCGGCAGTTCGTGGCGCTGCTGCGCGCCAATCCCGCGTCGATCCTGGCGATCAGCGGCGCCAACGAGCTGATCAATGTGGCCGGCATTCTCGGCGCGCGCTATGCGCTGCTGTTTGCTCCGCTCAGCCTCGTCCAGGCGATCGGCAGCACGACCTCGCTGTTTGTCTTCGCCATCGGGGCCGCGATATCGGCATGCTGCCCGGCGCTCGGCCGGGAAGACCTGTCGGCCGGGAATTTGGCGCAAAAGGCGGTCGCGGCGGTCCTGGTCGCAGCGGGCGCAATCCTGATCAATCGGTGAGCAGCGCGCTGGCGCAACGCGTCGGAAGCGCCGCGATGAGGCGAAGCGATCCGGGAACGCGCGGCGGTGCGCCGGCTGGCGGGCGCCATAAGGTATGCTTATTGCCCGTTCCGAACAACCGATTAGACTTTATCGAATGCCGGCCGCAAAATGCCGCGGGGCGGGGCCATGGCTGGCTTTTTCAAGAGGAGGACGTGATCATGGCTTGGAAGAATCCGACCCTGATCGAAATCTGTGTAGGCTTGGAAATCAACGGCTACCTGCCGGCCGAATTCTGATTGCCGTGTTTGGGCTCGTCCGCACCGGGCATGAGACGATATGCTGCCGTGCTCCGCGGGCGCCCCATGGTGATCGGGATGAACCCGATACTTCGCCTTGCGGCGCACCCACGAATGTGCCGATAGTTTGCTAGCATGTGCGGAAAGAACACTGCGCGCGTATCTCTCACTTCGCAACAACCGGGAGAAAGCCATGAAAAAGAAGACCGTAGCCTTGATGTTCCCAAGCTGGTCGATCTGCTGGTCCGCAACGCGGCGGCCGAGCTGACCACCTACTATTATTACACGATTTTGCGCGTGAATTTGATCGGCATGGAAGGCGAGGGCCTGAAGCAGATCGCCGAGGATGCACGCATCGAGGACCGCAATCATTTCGAGGCGCTCGTGCCGCGCATCTACGAGCTCGGCGGCAAGCTCCCCGGCAGCATGTTGGATTTCCACAACATCTCGGCCTGCCCGCCGGCCGCGCTGCCGAAAGACCCGACCGACATGAAAGCGATGCTGCAGGTTCTGCTCTCCGCCGAACAATGCGCGGTCCGCGGCTACACGCACGTCTGCAATATGACTGCCGGGAAGGATCATCGCACCTACGACCTTGCGCTCGCGATCCTGCACGAGGAGATCGAGCACGAGGCCTGGTTCGCGGAGTTTCTCGGCAATGGGCCGAGCGGACATTATAGCCGCGAAGGACGGCCGAACTCGCCGTATGTCGGAAAGTTCCTCACCGCCGGTCAAGGCTGAGCATGTGGCGGGCGACCCGCCGCCCGCTCGGATTTCCGTGCAACGCGTCTTCACGTCGGAGGAGCTGGCCGCCTATGACGGCAGCGTCTCCGGGCGGCCGGTTCTGATCGGCTACAAAGGTTATGTCTACGACGTCACCGGCCGGTTCATGTGGATGGCGGGTCGGCATTTCTGGCTGCGCGCGGGGCATGATCTGACCGGGCGCATGACGGATTCGCCCCACGGCGAGGAAATACTGGAACGGGTGCCTCGTGTCGGTATCCTGGCGGCCAGACCCGATTAGCGAAGGAGCAGTCCTGCCGGCTGCATCCGGTCCGGAGGCGCCATGACGCGCGGCATTCTGGTGCTCAACGCCGGATCCTCGAGCATCAAGTTTGCGCTCTATCCGGCGGCTCCAGCGTCGGATGAGGACGCGGCCGCTTATCACGGCGAAATCGAAGGAATCGGCCACGCGCTGCATCTGCTCGTGCGTGACGCGCGGCGAAAGTCCTTGGCCGACCGGGCGGTGCGCGGGCCTGCAACGCATCACCGGGGGCTTTCCGCCTTGCTGGAATGGCTTTCCGCGCATGCCAAAAGCATGGATGTCGCCGCCGCCGGCCATCGCGTTGTGCACGGCGGGCAGAACTATGCGCAGCCGGTCCGCATCACTCCGGCCGTGCTGCGCGATCTGGAGCTTTTGGTTCCGCTCGCACCGCTGCATCAGCCGCACAATCTGGAAGCGATCCGCGCGCTTGCGGAACTTCACCCCGGCATCGTGCAAGTCGCCTGCTTCGATACCGCCTTTCATGCCGGCCAGCCGGGCGTTGCCGCGACCTTCGCGTTGCCCCGCGCGCTGACCGAGAAGGGCGTGAGGCGCTACGGCTTTCACGGCCTCTCCTACGAATACATCGCCTCGATCCTTCCGGCGCACCTCGGCCCCGGCGCGGACGGCAAAGTTGTCGTCGCGCATCTCGGCAACGGCGCCAGCATGTGCGCCATGCGCAACCGGCGCAGCATCGCCACCACGATGGGACTGAGCGTCCTCGATGGATTGGTGATGGGCCGTCGCTGCGGGGCGCTCGATCCGGGCGTGGTGCTGTATCTCATCGATTGCGAGCGGATGAGCGCGGCACAAATCGCGCATCTGCTCTATGAAGAATCCGGGTTGCTCGGCGTGTCCGGGATCAGCGACGACATGCGGGACCTGCTGAAAACCGATGATCCGCGGGCACGGGAGGCCGTTGCGCTGTTCGTCTATCGCATCCTTCGCGAGCTGGGCTCGCTTGCCGCCGCGCTCGGCGGGCTCGACGCGCTGGTGTTCACCGGCGGCATCGGCGAGCACTCGCCCGAAATCCGCGCGCGGGTTTGCGAGCAGGCGGAATGGCTCGGGCTGGCGCTCGATGCCGCGGCCAATGCGGCCGGCGGTCCCCGCATCAGCCGGGGCGACAGCCGGGTGTCGATCTGGATTTTTCCGACCGACGAGGAGCTCGTGGTCGCGCGGCATACGCGCGCGCTAATGTGATCAAACCGCCGCGACTTGCTTGCCGGCTCCGCCGTTTCAAAGTTTCGGGGCCGCGTCGAGGACGGTCACCTCGTGGCGCTTGGCCTGCGGGATCAGGTTCCCGGTCACGGTCAGGAACTCGAGATTGATTTCGGCCTTGTCCCCCGGATTGAGCAGCGCCGCTTTCGTCGACGAGCTGGCGATGCCCAGCAGATTGCCGTTCTCGTCGAAGGCTTTGCCGCCGACCTTGATTTTGCCGAGCGGCACGTCGGCGAGATTTTGCACGGTACCCTTGATATGGAGGTGACCCGCGGAGCACACGTACATCCCGGGTTCCATGCCGGGATGCAGACCGACGCTGTCGATCTCCACTTTCACCTTGTCGGTCAGCTCGGCGGCGCTGCCGGTTGTCGCGGCAGCTCCGAGGATCAGCGCGGCAATACTCCATGCGGCGACGATCGCTTTATGCATGACGTTTCCTCCTGCGGCCGCTCGAACCAGCCGCTTCTATTGCAACACGCGGTCCGCTCGCAGCAGCACCGACG
>VAZU01000234.1:0-11761 GCA_005884745.1 Alphaproteobacteria bacterium | reverse complement strand
AACTCGACCCGCTCCGGCAATTCGATCGGCAGCGACTCTACAGGAGTTCCGGTGAGAATGCGATGGGCCAGCCGGGCGGCTTGGCGACCCTGGTCGTATTGATCGGGGCCGAACGAGGCCAGAGCCCCGAACTTCGGCCAGAACGCGTGCGGGTACATGGTCGGGATACCGTTCGAGGTCGCCACCTCGAGGCTCCGGCCAGGAATATTGAGGCTCGTCCCGGACTGCACGATCAGAATACCGTCGGCACCGCCTTGCTCGAGGTCGGCGAGCCCTGGCTCGATCTGCAACGGATCGCCGATGGGATTCTCGATCACCTGCAGGTCCAGCCGGCTGGCGGCTGCCTTGGCTACGCTTACCGCCCCACGGTCGTCCAGCTCGCGCGGGTCGTAGGTCACCAACACACGCCGCAGCGATGGAATCATTTCCTTGAAGAGCTCCAGGCGCTTGGCGCTCAGCTCCGAGCGTAGATTGCTGATGCCGGTCACGTTCGTGCCCGGGTGAGCCAAGCTCTTCGCCAAGCCGAGTTCGACGGGATCCCCGATGCTCACCGCAACGATCGGAATGCTCGCGGTCGCCCTGTGGCACGCGCGGGCGGCTGTGCTTGAGACGCAGTACAGGAGATCCGGTTTTTCCTGCGCCAGATCCTCGGCCAAACCCTGAGCTCGCACCGGATCCCCGCCGGCGGCGCGCACCACGAACGTGACGTTGCTTTTGTCCTCGCTGTAGCCGAAATCCCTGAGCCCGTCGCGGAACCCCTCGGTTTCGGTGTGCCACGGCGACATCGCCGTCGTCAGGATCGCGATCTTCGCCGGCTTCGCGGTTTGCGAGGCCGAGCCGGTGATCCCAGTCCCCACCATCAGCAGGACGAGCAGGATCGGCCAGCCGCCGCGACGCACGCTCGGATGGCGAGGGGATACCCTCACGCTTGCTGCTCCGACTCGACCGAACGCCGGCTTGAGCGGGCAGGGGACGCTGCGTAAGCTGACGCGTCGAATACGCGATTCACCCGCGCGCCTCGCCGCTTCGCCGGCCGACAAAAGCTTAGCATGGGCGGAACATGGGCTTCTACCGGAACCGGATCCTGCCGAGACTGATCCATTGCGCGATGCGGCAGGACGACTTGAAGGCCTATCGCGGCCGCGTGGTCGCCGCCGCCGCGGGCCGCGTGCTCGAGGTCGGCATCGGCTCCGGGCTCAACATGCCGTTCTACGGCGGAGGCGTGACCGAAGTGATCGGGCTCGATCCGTCGGCCCAGCTGCTGGCGATGGCGCAAAGGGCGATCCGGCCGAAACTTCCGATCGAGTTCATCGAAGGCAGCGCGGAGGCGATCCCGCTCGAAACCGCGAGCGTCGATGCGGTGCTGACCACCTGGACCTTGTGCAGCATTCCCGACGCGGTGCGGGCCTTGCGCGAGATGCGGCGCGTGCTGAAGATCGGCGGCGTGCTGCTGTTCGCGGAGCACGGACGCGCCCCGGAGATGGGCGTGCGCTGGTGGCAGGATCGCTTGACCCCGATCTGGAAACGGCTGGGGGGCGGATGTCACCTCAACCGCCCGATCGGCGATTTGATCGCATCGGCCGGCTTTCGCGTCGAGCGGCTGGAGAACAGCTATGTGCGGGGTCCCAGGCCCTTGACCTATATGTATGAGGGCAGCGCGCGCCCGCGGTAAAGCAGACTGCCCGGCTGCAATGATCGTGCAGTGCGCGTTGTTTGTTGCACCCTATGAGCTACGGCTAACCGGTTCGACCGCGAACGGCGAATGCATGCGCCGTGAGCGAGAAGCTTCCGTCCGGCCTGGAGCCGAGCAGGACACGGCGCAGGTGCAAGCTCACCGCGTCGCGCGCGTCCGCGGGAAGCGATGCTACGAGCGCCGTCGTCGGCGTCGAGGCGCTTAGCACGGGCAGCCAGAAATCGGTGAAATCGGCGAACCGAAGAGTGACCGGAAGCTCCGCGGTCGCAATTTCTCGGAGCCCGCCCGAAGCCCAATGCAGCCGCAGCTCGGCGAGCGTCGCGAACGCACGTCCCGCCTTGCTGCGTGAGCTTCGGTACAGCTCCGGAGCGACGGCCTCCACTGCTTGATGAACCGCGGAAATCATCGGCATGCCGTGCGCGAAGTCCCACTGGCAGGCGGCGACGATGCCGCCGCGGCAGGTGACGCGGCAGATTTCGCGCAGTGCGCCGGCTTGATCGCGGATGTCCTGCAGCACGAGAAGAGAAAGACAGTGGTCGAACGCACCCTGGGCGAACGGCAGCGCCTCGACCTCTGCGGCGACGAAGATCGCCGGGCCCGTCTTGGTCCCGGCGAACACCAGATAATCCACCGATGGATCCAATCCGAATAGGCGGCAATCGGGAAATTCCGCGGCCATCGCGCGCAGGAGGCTTCCCGTTCCGCAACCCACGTCGAGAGCCGCCTCTGGCGGTTCCGGGCAAGCGAAACGCACGAAGGAGCGGGCAAGTTTGAGGCTCCAGCGCCCCATGTAGCCGTCGTAGCCCGCAGCGTTTCCATACGGCATCGGAAATATTCTTTTCGGCGCTGGCGAATTCCGTTCACGCTCCGGTCGCCTTGCGCGCGGCTATCGAACCTAGCAGGCGAGCGGAAAGCCCGCGTTGCGCCATTCCGGAAAGCCGTCCTGCATCCGACGCGCTTGGAAGCCGCGTTTTCGCAGCAACGCCACCGCTTCGAAAGCGAGAACGCAATACGGCCCGCGGCAATAAGCGACGATCTGTTGGGACGGGTCGAGCCCGGACAGCCGCCGCTCGAGTTCGCGTAGCGGGATATTGACGGCGCCGGGCAGATGCCCCAGCGCGAACTCGTCGGCGGGTCGTACGTCGAGCACGGTCACGACCCCGGTTCGCGATTGTCGCAGCAGCTCGACTCTCGACACGGGTTCCATGCTGTCACGGTCGTGAAAATAGTTTCGGATCACGCGCTCGACTTCGGCACTGTTGCGTTCCGCCAAGCGGCGCAACCCAACCAGCAAATCGAGGACCGCGTCATCGGCGAGCCGGTAGAAGACGAATTTTCCCTCGCGCCTCGCGGAAACGATGCCCGCTCGTCGCATCTGCTGCAGATGCTGCGAGGTATTGGCGATGGAGAGCCCGGCCTTATCCGCCAACCCCTCGACGCTGTGTTCGCCCTGGGCGAGCAGCTCCAGCGAACAGAGCCTCCTTCGGGCTTGGCATTGACATCATTACCATCTCGGTTGTAAATTATTCAATAGACTTATTGAATGACATGAAAATCAATGGCCTGTCAAGAGGACTGACTGATCCGATGCTGCCATTTGAGATCCCGATCCGGCTCGCGGCGTTCGCCGGCGTCTTCGTGCTCATGGCGGCGTGGGAACTGCTTGCGCCGCGGCGGCACCAGGCGGCCGAACGCCCGCTGCGCTGGTCGAGCAACCTGGGGATCGTCGTGCTCGACACCATCCTGGTTCGCATTCTGGTGCCGGCAACGGCGGTCGCAATTGCGCTCCTCGCCGAGGAGCGCGGCTGGGGTTTCTTCCATGCGTTCGCGATCCCGGCCGGGCTGGCCATCCTCGCTTCCGTGATCGTCCTCGATCTCGCGATCTACCTGCAGCACGTGGTGTTCCATGCGGTGCCGGCGCTGTGGCGGCTGCACCGGATGCATCACGCCGACCTCGCGTTCGACGGGACCACCGGGGTCCGTTTCCACCCGATCGAGATCCTGCTCTCGATGCTGACCAAGCTCGCCGTCGTGGCGGCGCTCGGCGCGCCGGCGCTCGCCGTCCTGCTGTTCGAGGTGCTGCTCAACGCCACCTCGATGTTCAGCCACGGCAACGTGCGCGTCCCCGAGCGACTCGACCGCATGTTGCGCTGGATCGTGGTCACGCCGGACATGCATCGCGTGCACCACTCCGTGGCGGTGCCCGAGACCAACAGCAATTTCGGCTTCAATCTGCCCTGGTGGGACCGCATGTTCGGCACCTACCGGGCGCAACCGATAGCCGGCCACGATGCGATGACGATCGGCATCGAGCAGTTTCGCGAGCGATCCGAGCTGCGCCTCGACCGCATGCTGCTGCAGCCGTTCCGCGAGGACGTGGGCGCTTATCCGATCGGCCGTCGTGACAAAGATCCGCGTTGACGCCGAGTACCTGCCCGAAACGCCGTGCATCGCCGGTTTTCACGCGATCGAGACGATGGTTCAATTGCGCGTCCGTCACAGCGCGTAGGTCTGGTGCAAGGCCGGCATTTCGACCGCCGTGTCCGCGAGCTTGGCGGCGAATTGCCGCATCGTGCTTTCCTCGCCGTGGGTGAGGAAAGTGCGCCCGGCCCCGGTCTGCCGGTGCCACGCCAGCAACTCGGCCTGGTCGGCATGGGCGGAAAAGCCGTTGATGGTGTGAACGCTGGCTTTGACCGGGATCTCCTCGCCGAACAGCTGCACCCGGTTCGCGCCGTCGATGATCTGCCGGGCGAGCGTGCCTTCGGCGGCGAAGCCGACGAAGACCACGCTGCATTCCGGTCGCCACAGATTGTGCCGCAGGTGATGGCGAACGCGGCCCCCGGTGGCCATGCCGGAGCCGGCCATGATGATGGCGCCGCCGCGGATGTTGTTGAGCGCCATCGATTCCGCCCGCTCGCGGGTGAAATGCAGGCCCGGCAGTTGGAACGGGTCGTGGCCCTTGCGAATGAGCTCGGCGACTTGCGGCTGCAAGCTTTCGGGGTAGCGCTCCAAGATCTCGGTCGCGGAGATCGCCATCGGGGAATCGAGAAAAACCTGGGTCGCCCGCATCAGCCGCCCGCTTTCGATGCCCCGGCTGAGCACGTAGAGCAGCTCCTGGGCGCGTTCCAGGCCGAAGGTGGGGATGATGACGTTGCCGCCCCGTCGGAACGTGTCGGACACGGCGGCATAGAGTTCCTCGATCGAGGGCCCGATCGGCTTGTGCAAGCGATCCCCGTAGGTGGTTTCCATCACCACGACATCGGTTCGCGGCGGAACGGCCGGCGGGCGCAGCAGCGGCCGCCCGGCGTTGCCGAGATCGCCGGAGAACAGCACGCGCTGCGAGCGGCCGGTTTCCTGGAGCCGCCAGCTCGATCGGGGCGCCGTACTCGGCGGCACGGCGGAAGTATTCGAGCGTGCCCAGCGCGTCGAGCAGCGAGTAGAGCGGGGCGCTGGTCTCGGCGCCGGCATTGCGGCGTGCGGCCTTGATCGCCGCCGAGCGCGCCTCTTCCTCCTGCAGGTGTGCCGCATCGAGCATCACCAGCCGGGCAAGCTCCCGCGTCGCCGCGGTGGCGACGATCTCGCCGCGGAACCCGCGCTTGGCGAGCAGCGGCAGGCGTCCGCAATGGTCGAGATGCGCATGGGTCAGCAGCACCAAATCGACGGAACCCGCATCGAACCCGAACGGTTCGGCATTTTCCTGCGCCAGCGCGCGGCTGCCCTGAAACAGACCGCAATCGATCAGGATGCGTTTTTCGGCGCATTCCACGAGATGGCAGGAGCCGGTCACGTCGCGGTCGGCACCATGGAAGGAAAGCTTCACCGCGATGTCCTCACGTGCCCAGATCGAGCGGCTCGCCGCAGGCGCGGTGCCAATCGAGGATGCCGTCCCAGATCTCGCGGGCGCTTTCCGCGAACCAGAACAGCTCGCGGTCTTCGGGGTCGATGGTGCCTTCGCGGCGCCAATAACTTTCGCCGACCAGCACCACCGGCAGCGGCTTGATCTTTCGGGTCTGCACGAGGGTCAGCACCTCGAACAATTCGTCGAAGGTGCCGTAACCGCCCGGGAAGGCCACCAGCGCTCGCGCGCGCAGCAGGAAGTGCAGCTTGCGCAGCGCGAAATAACGAAAGCGAAAGCACAGTTCCGGCGCGATGTAGGGATTGGGATATTGCTCGTGCGGCAGATCGATGTTGAGCCCGACCGATTGCGCGCCGACGTCGAAGGCGCCGCGGTTGGCGGCTTCCATTATCCCCGGCCCTCCGCCGGTCATGATCATCACCTTGCGATCTTTGGCCTTTTCGCATGCCTCGCCGACCAGGTGCCCGAACTCGCGCGCGACCTGGTAATAATGGCTCTTGGCGAGAATGCGCTCGGCGATCGCGAGCCTGCGGGCGATTGCTTCCTCACCCGGAGCGGCGGCCTGCGCCGCGCGCAAGGCTTCCACGTTCCGGCGCGCCGCCCGCGGCTCGCAAATTCGCGTGCTGCCGAACACCACGATCGTGTGGCGGATACCGTGCTGGTCGAGCAGAGTTTCCGGTTTGAGGTACTCGAGCTGCAGGCGCAGGCCGCGGGCCTCGTCGCGGCTCAGAAATTCGGGATCCGCCTCGGCCAGACGGTAGGCAGGACTTTGCAGAATCCTCTGCACCCGCTGCAGCGCCTCGGGATCCTCCTCGGGCGACTTGGGCCGCTGCCATGGCAGCGGCTCCCGGCGTCGATGCGGGTCGGGAGGGCTCGGGATCCGGTTGTGCCGGGAATTCCGCGTGTCGCTCATGGCCGGGGCACCTGCTGTCGGGTCGCGCCATCCCACCTTTAGCACCTCGGCCGGAGCGAAGTGGACCCGCACCGCGCCGGGTCAGCGACTGCAACCGGCAAGCTTCCGGGTCGCCCGCCCTAAACAGGATATCTCAACAGGATATTAAGTATTTCCCGCACAATTAGACGAGTCAGAAACAGGCGGCCGCGCTCGGCGGCCGCGCCTGCGGCAGCGGATCCATGCGTTTCGATCTCCCGTCCAATTTCGAGCCACGGCTGAAGCTCTACGCCCTCGATGAGGCCGCCTGCGCGGGGCTGCGTCGGATTTGGCCTTCGATCGAGCCGGCACTGGCGCAAGGCATCGACGCCTTCATCGAGGCGGAAAAGCAGATGCCGTCGGTCGCGCCGATGTTCCAGACCCACGGCGACCTGATCCGCCGGATCGAGCAGCAGCATTTCTCTCTGCTGCTCACGGGGCAGTTCGACGAGCGCTACATCGAATCCTGCCGGTCGCTCACCGAGCAGGAATACAAGATCGGGATCACGCCACGCACCCGCATGATCGCCGGCAACATGGTGTTTCGCGCCGTCGTCGACGCCCTGGCTCGGAGTGCCCGCTTGTCGCCGCGACGGGTCGCCGCCGGGGCCAAGCTCATCTCGCAGGCGATCGGTTTCGACATCGCCACCTCGATGACGCTGCATCAGGACGCGGCCATCAACGCCTCCGAGGCCCGGCGTCAGGTGCTGGATTCGGCGATCGCCGCCTTCGAGCTGACCATCAACGAAGTCGTCGCCGGCGTGAAGGAGGTCTCCCGGTCCCTGAGCGTCGGATCGGGCGCGATGCGCCGCGCCGCGGACGAAATTTTCGACCGGATGAAGTCGGCCGCGCACGCCTCGATCACCACCACCGAGAGCGTGGAGACCACCGCCGCGGCCACCGAGGAGCTGTCGAAATCGATCGGCGAGATCGGCAACCAGAGCGCCGGCAGCCTCGATCTCGCGAACCATGCCGCGCGCGACGCCGAAGTCTCGATGAAGACGCTGGGACAACTCGCCGACGCGGTGGGCCAGATCGGGTCGGTCGTGGATCTGATCTCGAAAATCGCCGGCCAGACCAATTTGCTGGCGCTCAACGCCACGATCGAGGCGGCGCGCGCCGGAGACGCCGGACGGGGCTTTGCCGTCGTCGCCTCCGAAGTCAAGGCGCTCGCCAACCAGACCGAGAAGGCGACCAACGAGATCTCCCGGCAGATCGCCGCGGTCCAGAATGCCACGAGTCAATCGGTCGAGCAGAGCCTCCGCGATCGCCACTTCGGTGGTGCAACAATCGGCCGCCGCCAACCAGATTTCGGAAGCGGTCCGGGCGGCCGCGAGCAACACCAAACGCGCGACGGAGGACGTCCAGGCGGTGGAGCACTCGACCAGCGACAGCCTGGCCGTGGTGCGGGACATCTTCACGCTGACCGAGCGCCTGTCCTCGGCCGCCGTCGATCTCGAAGGCCGCGTCGGGGAGTTCTTCTCCCGCGTTCGCGCCGCGTAGCCGCCTTCCCGAAATTCCGAAGTCGTCGTTCCGGAGCGCGGGCGCAAGCCCGCGGGCCCGGAAGGACAACGCTCACTCAGCGAAATCCGGTTGATCCAGGGCAAGGATTTTGCGAGCCTTGCGGATAGGGTGGCTGGAACCTTGGGGCGGCACCATGGCCGACCAGCCGTTTCCTTCCATTGCGTTCCTGTGGCCGGCGCTGGCGGCGGCTTCGACCAGCGGCATGATGTCGGCCTTGGCGGGTCAACTCGCCCGGCTCGGCGGAGCCGTGGCGAAGGCGGATTCCTCGAAACCGAAATGGGCGACCGCCAATCGCGTCGTCCTCGAGCTGCCGTGCATGCGCTTGCGCGAGTTCTGTGCCGAGGACCACGCGGTGCCGACGCTCGTCTGCGCGCCGTTCGCGCTGCATCGGGCGACGATCGCCGATTTCGCGCCGGGGCACAGCCTGGTGCGGGCCCTGCGCGGCGCCGGGCTGTCGCGCATCTGCGTCACCGATTGGCTCAGCGCCGGTCCGGAGATGCGTTACTTGTCGATCGACAATTATCTGGCCGATCTCGATCTGGCGGCGGACGAGCTCGGCGGAAGAGTCGATCTCATCGGGCTGTGTCAAGGCGGCTGGATGGCGCTGCTGTTTGCGGCGCGATTTCCGGAAAAGGTACGCAAGCTGGTGTTGGCGGGTGCTCCCGTCGATATCCGTGCCGGCGAAACGGCCCTGTCGCGACTGACGGCACAAATGCCGCTCGCAGCCTTCGAGCAGCTCGTCGAGCTCGGCGGCGGGCGGATTCTAGGCGACCGGGTGCTGGGGCTCTGGGGTCCGCAGACCCGCGACCGCGAAGCGATGTGCCGGCTGCTGCAGGTCCCCCGGCGGCTCGGGGGCCCGGCATTGCGCCGGCTCGAAGCGGAATTTCAGGAATGGCACGCCGCGACGGTGGATTTGCCCGGCACCTATTATCTCGAAGTAGTGGAATGGCTGTACAAGCAGAACCGGCTCGCCGAGGGCACGCTCGTCGCCCTCGGGCACCGCATCGACCTCGCCCGGGTCCGCGTTCCGCTGTTCCTGCTGGCGGCCCGCGACGACGATATCGTGGCAGCCGAGCAAGTGTTCGCCACCGAGGCTCGCGTGGGCACTGCCGCGAGCGAGATCGAAACCGCGATTGCGCCGTGCCAGCATCTCGGGCTGTTCATGGGGGCGCGAACGCTGCGAACGATTTGGCCGAAAATCGCGCGCTGGCTGATTGGAAAGCGCCCCTCTTCGCGGCGCTCCTTGCGACCCGCCGGCCCGGGCGCCGGCCCGCCGCCATGAAGGTCGTAAAAGCCGGCGTCGTCATCTTCGCGATGTGCCTGCTCGCCGATGGCGCCAGAGCCGAGGCGGAAGGCGTGCAGCGGGGCAGGGAGTTCGCCCGCGCGAATTGCGCGCGGTGTCACTCGATCGAGCGGGCCGGCGAGAGTCCGCTCAAGCCGGCCCCGCCGTTCCGCACGCTGCATCAACGCTATCCGGTCGAGTACCTCGAGGAGTCCCTCGCGGAGGGGATGGTGACCGGCCACCCCGACATGCCGGAATTCCGCCTGGAACCCGATCAGATCGCGGACTTCATCGATTTCCTCAAGAGCTTGGAGGAATAATGGGGAGCGGATCGACGCTTCCGGGCTCGGGGGCTTTGCCTCCCCCCTGGAACGCCGCGATCACGATCCGGCGCTTGCCTGCTTGAGGGGGTCCTCGAGCGGCACGCTCATCTCGCTGCCGCGGCCGAAGTTGGCCGTCTTGCCATCGACCGACTCCTGCTTGGCCTGCTGGCGGCCGAGCGCGACGATGGTCGGGATGTCGGCTTCGCCGAGCGGCGTCATCCGCGGCTTGCGCCGGAGCGCCGCTTCGATGAACGGTGCAAGCTCCGCCTGTTTTCTCGCCGCGCGCCCGGCGTGGCGTTGCTTGAAGCCCGGCATGACGGACTTGGCGAACAGCTCCATGGATTCGCAGATGTCCTCGTGCCGGTTGTTGCCGCCCTGCTGCACGAAGATCATCTGATCGACGCCCGCCTCCTCGAACCGGCGCAAATGCCGTTCGATCTCTTCGGGCGAGCCGATGGCGCCGGCTCCGCCGCGGGCAATCGGGAGCAGGTCCCGAGCCCGCTCGTAGTTCGCCCAGATATTGGTGCGCCCGGGCAGGTGCTCGCCGAAGATATAATGGTGGCCGAGCGCGTAGCCGAAGAAGCGGAACCCGTCGAGCCCGCGGCGGCGCGCCTCCGCGGCGTCCGCATGACAGGAAAACCCGCCGACCATCGCGATGTTGGCGTTGACGCTGTGGCCGATCGGGACACACGCCTCGGACTTGATGATGTCGTAATATTCGCCCACCCATTTGATGGCTTCGGCGGGATCGATGAACGCGAAGGTGAGCGCGCCGATGCCGTCGCGCGCCGCCTCGTGGATCGTCTCGCGGCGCGAGGCGGCGACCCAGATCGGCGGGTGGGGTTTTTGCACCGGCTTGGGCACCACGTTGCGGCACGGCATGGAGAAATATTTGCCCTGGTAGCCGGGATAAGGATCCATCACCATCATGTTGGCGGCCTCGCGGGTCGCCTCGTGCCACATCGGTTGCTTGTCCTGGACCGAGACGCCGAAGCCGCCGAGCTCGGCGAGCGAGGCGCTCTCTCCGGTGCCCCATTCGACCCGGCCGGCGGACACGAGATCGAGAGTGGCGATGCGCTCGGCGACGCGGGCCGGGTGATTGTACGGCGGCGGCATCAGCACGATGCCGTGGCCGAGCCGGATGCGTTTGGTGCGTTGCGAGCAGGCGGCGAGAAAGACTTCCGGGGCCGAGGAATGCGCATATTCCTCGAGGAAATGGTGCTCGACCTCCCAGGCGTAATCGATGCCGAGCTTGTCGGCGAGCTCGACCTGGTCGAGCGCATCCTGGAACAGTTTGAGCTCGGCTCCCTCGACCCACGGCCGGGGCAGCTGATGCTCGTAGAAAATGCCGAATTGCATGGATGTCCTCGGGGTGATTTTGCCGCCGATCGCCGGCGCGCTCCGATCAACAACCGCCTTGGCCGGCGGCCGGCCGTGCGGCTAGTTCCGAGCTGGTCGTGCCGGCGACTACGCGCGCACTCCGGAGAACGGCCAGCTGCCCAGCGCGCCCGCGCTCATCTTTCCGGACATCTTGTCGCCGTCGACCGCGCCGGTGAATTGCAGCGTCAACGGCATCGGATTGGTGATCGATATCTTCCAGGATACGTCGTTGCCGCTCACGGTGCCGTCGAAAATGTCGGTGGTGCTGCCGTCGCCCGACTGCTTGCCGGTGAGCGTGCCGCCCTGCGAGGTCGCCACCAGGGCCGCCCTGCGCTCGCCCATCGGCGTCTGCATGGTCAAATTCCAGGTGCCGTCTACGGCCATGTCGCAGTCCTCCTTGAACCGGGTGAAATCGTTCGAAAGCCCACTCGCGGCGTAGTCTAATGGGCCGCGCTCGCCGCAACAAGCGGTGGCCGAAAGGCCACCGTCCCCGCGGAAAGCGGGGACCTCGATCAACGACACTCGGCCAAACCGCATTGCGCCATGTTCTCGCGTCAGCCGGATTCACTTCTCCGTTTCAAACAAGCCGGCGACGAACTGCTTCTGCATCGCCGCGACGACGATCAGCGGCGGCAGCAGGGCGAGGATCACGGTCGCCATGACCAGGTGCCATTGCGGCTCGAAATCGGAGGCGCGCGCCATGCGCTGGATGCCCATGATCACCGTGTAGTAGGCGGTATCCTTGGTGATGAGCAGAGGCCACAGATATTGG
>VAZU01000230.1:4290-4776 GCA_005884745.1 Alphaproteobacteria bacterium | reverse complement strand
CAGGTTGATCACCAGTTCGAACTTGGTGGGCAGCACGACCGGGAGGTCGGCCGGTTTCGCGCCCTTCAGAATCTGACCGGCATATACGCCGGCCTGGCGATAGGTATCCGCGATGCTGGCACCATAACTCATCAGACCGCCGGCGGAGACGAACTCACGGAGGTTGTATACGGCGGGGACCGTCCGGCGTGCGGCCAGCTCGACCAACTGACGAGGGTGGCTGTCGAACAACGGGTCGACCGCGACCAGCAATGCGTGGACCCGTAGTTGGGCAAGTGTCCTGAACGCGGCCTCGAACTCGTTCTCGCTGCTGGCATTCACAACATGAATTTGCTGTCCGATGACGCGCGCCGCCTCTTGCGCGTCTTTCACCTGGGGCGCCGCGGATGGCATGCTCGGGTTGACAAGCATGCCGATTACGGTCGCTTTCGGCACGAGCTCTCGCAGCAGCTCCAGTTGCTTCGCCCCGAGCGCGCCGGAATAGAA
>VAZU01000230.1:0-4277 GCA_005884745.1 Alphaproteobacteria bacterium | reverse complement strand
CTGGCGACGAGGCCGAGGTTGACCGGGTCGCCGCCGCTCGTGAAAACGATCGGGATTGTTGACGTCGCTGCCTTGGCTTGCTGGGAGGTCCCGCCGGCGACAATTACGGCCACTTGACGGTTGACCAGATCGGCAGCCAGCGCCGCTAGGCGATCATTTTGACCCTCGGTCCACCGGTATTCGATCGCCACGTTCTGGCCCTCGACATAGCCAGCCGCTTTCAGACCTCGAAGGAACGGCATAACAACATACGCAGCGTCGCCGGGCGACCGACTGCTGAGAAATCCTATCACTGGTATCGCCGGCTGCTGCGCGCGCGCGGCAAGCGGCCATCCGACCGCCGCACCGCCAAGAAACGTCATGAAATCCCGCCGCCGCATAAGGTTGCCCAGCCGACCGAGGGCAAGAACGTTACCAGGCCGCAGCCTGGACCGGTAGGTCGGGCCGGCTCGGCCGCGCGCATTGTGGAGGGTCTTGCCATGGGGTGACGGCATTGGGGAAAGCGATTAGAACGGCGGTTCCTCCGAACCGGATCATGGCCCATGAACATCGAGGTCGCCCCGCCCTATCGCCACACGCCGCTGTTCCCGCTCGGCGAGGATCGCACGACGTACCGCAAGCTCGATTGCGGCGGCGTGCGGATCGAAAAAGCATTGGGCCGCGAGATCCTCGTGGTCGCGGCGGACGCGCTGCGGCAGCTCGCCGAGGCGGCGTTCGTCGACATCAACCATCTGCTCCGCCCGAGCCATCTGCGGCAGCTGCGCGCGATCCTCGACGATCCCGAGGCGAGCGAGAACGACAGGTTCGTCGCCTATGATCTGATCAAGAACGCCAATATTGCCGCCGGGGGCGTGCTGCCGATGTGCCAGGACACCGGCACCGCGATCATCTTCGCCAAAAAAGGACGCGCCATGTTCGTGGAAGGCGACGACGAGGCGGCGCTCGCGGCAGGCGCGCGCGACGCGTATCTCAAAAAGAACCTGCGCTATTCCCAGCTCGCGCCGCTCTCGATGTTCGAGGAGAAGAACACGCGCTCCAACATGCCGGCTCAGGTCGAGATCCATTCCGAAGGCGAGGACGTCTACGAGCTGTTGTTCATCGCCAAGGGCGGCGGCTCCGCCAACAAGACCTTCCTGTTCCAGGCGACGCCCTCGGTGCTCACCCCGGAACGGCTGATGGCCTTCCTCAAGGAAAAAATCCTCACGCTCGGCACCGCGGCGTGCCCGCCCTACCATCTCGCCGTCGTGATCGGCGGCACTTCGGCGGAGCTCACGCTGAAAACCGTCAAGCTCGCCTCCTGCCGCTATCTCGACGGCTTGCCCAGAGGGGGCTCCGAGGACGGCCACGCCTTCCGCGACCTGCAGATGGAAGAGGACATCCACAAGCTGACGCAGTCCCTCGGGGTCGGCGCGCAATTCGGCGGCAAATATTTCTGCCACGACGTGCGGGTGATCCGGCTGCCGCGCCACGGCGCCTCGCTGCCGATCGGGCTCGGGGTGTCGTGCTCGGCCGACCGCCAGGCCCTGGGAAAGATCACGCGCGAGGGCGTGTTTCTCGAGGCGCTCGAGCAAAATCCCGCGCAGTACCTGCCGGAGATTGACGAGCGGCGCTTCGGCGGCGAAGCGATCGAGATCGACTTGACGCGGCCGATGCCAAAAATCCTCGAAAGCCTGTCCCGCCATCCGATCCGGACCCGGCTCAAACTCACCGGGCCGATGATCGTCGCGCGCGATCTCGCCCACGCCAAGCTGCGCGAGCGGCTCGAGCGCGGCGAAGCCTTGCCGGATTGTTTCAAGAACCATCCGATCTATTACGCCGGCCCGGCGAAGACGCCGCAGGGCTATGCGTCGGGCTCATTCGGTCCGACCACGGCGGGCCGCATGGATTCCTACGTCGATCAGTTCCAGGCCGCCGGCGGCTCGATGGTGATGCTGGCCAAGGGCAATCGCTCGCCGGCGGTGCGCGAGGCCTGCAAGAAGCACGGCGGCTTCTATCTCGGCTCGATCGGCGGCTCGGCCGCAAACCTCGCCGAGAACTGCATCCGCAAGGTCGAAGTATTGGAATATCCCGAGCTCGGCATGGAGGCGATCTGGCGGATCGAGGTCGAGAAGTTTTCCGCCTTCATCGTCATCGACGACAAGGGCAACGATTTTTTCCAGGAGCTCAACCTCGGCTGAGGGGCGGGGCTACGGCGTTCGGTGGAATTCGGGAACGGTCTGGCCTTGCTCCGGGTTAGCCCGGCGGAGCAAGACCATGAAAGATACGACAGTAAGCACCGCGCGCCTGTATCGCGCGCGGGCCGAGCGGTGCTACCGGCTCGCGCGCGAGTCGCCCGATTTCCTCGGCACGGAAATCATGACGGGCATCGGCAACGGGCTCCTGGAAGAAGCGCAAAGGCTGGAGCAACGCGCGGGCGTCGAGCGCGGGCAGAAGCCCGGAACGGGAGCGGGGAGAGCGGCTTAGGTCGGGCTTCGCAATCAGCCCTCGAGTTCGAGTGGCCATCCGCGGTTTGCGCAATGGAACCGAAACCCCCGCAAAGGAATCATCTGATTACCACGGCGTCAGGGACTCTCGTGCAAAAACGGGGGCGGCCGATGGAAAACAAGGACCGGTACCGCAGCAACGCCGAAGAATGCATCCGCTTGGCGCAGAGCGCGAAGCCCCAGCACAAGGCCGCACTGCTCGAGATGGCGGAGACTTGGCGGCGCTTGGCCGAGGAAATCGCGCGGGAAAAACCCTCGTCCCGCAAGGGTGCCGGTTGAGCTGCGGTAAACCGGCGATTCCGAGGAGCGAAGCTGGGAGGCGGCGAACCCTGCAGGCCGAAAATCGAAGAGCCCGCAGAGGGCTCATGGTTAACAAAGTTTTAATCCCGCAATGGCGGCAAATGGGGTAGAGTGCCGGGCCTTTCTCACGAAAGGCACGGTCCCGGTCGTGTCCCCGATCCCCCCGTTCGCAACGACCGGGACCGTCCCCTTCAGTCCGATGCAATTGTCGCAGGCGCATCGGGGCTTTTTCGAGTCCGAATCGGGGCATCGACAGAATTTTTGCCGAGTGTGGCAATTCGGCCACTCACTCCGGGGCGCGTTTCCTATCCTGAGCGCAATCAAAATCCCGCGATCGGGAAGCGAACTCCGTAGTTCGGAGGGCGGGTCGAGCGATAGCGAAATCCACCATTTCTGGCATCACTATTTGGTGGGTTTCGCTTTCGCTCAACCCAATCTACGAACCTCAACCCAATCTACGAACCTCCACGAACCGGGAACGACTTCAAGCGGGCTCCTCACCCCCGGGCGCCGTCTTGGTTCCCAACGCGACCTGTGCGCTCGCCGCGGCAGCCTGATCGGCGAGCGCGACCCAGGCATCGGCCATGGCGAGCAAAACGGCTTTATGCGCCGAGTGGCGCATCTCTCTTGCCAGCAGCAAACATTCGACCGCGTAGTGGCGATACTCGTCTTCCGACATCGGCCCGCCCCGCGAACCCATTTGCAATCAGGGAACCCGGCCGCCCCGTGGTTTGTTCCTATCGGTGCCCCGGTATTGTATCAGCGTAACGAGATAGCGAACAGCGGATTGCGAGGCGAAGCTGCGGATAATGGGTGAATCGGAAACGTATCGGAAATTTGCGGAAGAATGCCGGCGGATGGCGCGCAATGCGCTGCCGCACCAAAAGGCTATCCTGCTCGAGATGGCCGAGCTGTGGACGAGCCTCGCCGAAAAGGCGGAGGCGGAGAACGGCTGCGCATCCAATTCCAATTGAGCGCCGCTCTTGCAAGCGCGAGCGGCAGTGCCGTCCACGAATGGCGCATAAACACCGTAAATCGCCGCACAGCGTCGCGTGACCGCGAAGGGATTCTTTTGTCCGCGGCCGCGGAACGAAACCGGCGCGAGCGATGTTGCCGTGATGATCCAGAAATTCGAACCCGGAGCGGCCGGTGCGCGCGGCGGAACACTACCGGCAACGAGCGTTGGAATGCTATTTGATCGCCGAGGGCATCGTCGACCCGGGGAAACGGCTCGCCATGCTCGAGCTGTCGCGAAATTGGGCGGCGCTCGCCCATCACGCCGACCAGGGCGAGACCAGAGCCGCTCCCTGGCTCGCCGGATCCCCCGACGATCGGCGCGCCGCCTGATCGGCCCGTCGCGCTTCAGTTCCCGCCCGCGCCACGGCACAATTGCGCGCGGTACACGTCCCAACCAAAACCCCGGCCTCATCGAGGCCGGGGTCTGGTTCCTGAAGGCAGGCTGGCCTTTGGGGAAGGGAAACGGGCCATCAGGTT
>VAZU01000229.1 GCA_005884745.1 Alphaproteobacteria bacterium | reverse complement strand
ATCCGCTCACCGAAGGTCTCGCCCACGGCCAGGTCTACCGGGCGGTCGAAGCGGCGCTGGCGAAGCTGCCGCCCCTGCCGGAATGGCAGGACGAGGCATGGCTCGCCCGACAGCGATGGCCGTCGTTCGCGGATGCCTTGCAAAAACTTCATCGGCCGGCCGAGCCGACGGACGTGGTTCCCGAAACCCCGCATTGGTCGCGGCTCGCGTTCGACGAGCTTCTCGCCGGCCAGCTTGCGCTCGCGCTCACGCGCGCGCACATGCGCCGGCAGCCCGGACGCGCGCGCGCGAGTCCCGGCCGGCTGCGGCAAAAGATCGCCCAGGCGCTGCCCTATGCGCTGACCCCGTCGCAGCGGCGCGCCATCGAGGAAATCGCCGCGGATCTCGAAAAACCGCAACGCATGCTCCGCCTGCTGCAGGGCGACGTGGGATCCGGCAAGACCGTGGTCGCGTTGCTGGCGGCCGCGCACGTGATCGAAGCCGGCGGCCAGGCGGCGCTGATGGCGCCGACCGAGATCTTGGCCCGGCAGCATCTCCACACCATCGCGCCGCTCGCGGAAGCCGCGGGTATCCGCGTCGCGATCCTGACCGGCCGCGAGCGCGGGCGCGAGCGGGCGCAGGTGCTCGACGGCCTCGCTGCGGGAGACCTCGATTTGCTGGTCGGCACCCACGCCTTGTTCCAGGAGGAGGTCGCGTTCCGGGACCTTGCGCTCGCGGTCGTCGACGAGCAGCAACGGTTCGGCGTGCACCAGCGCCTGGCGCTGACAAAAAAGGGCGAGGCGGTCGACGTGCTGGTGCTCACCGCGACGCCGATCCCGCGCACTTTGGTGCTGACCTATTTCGGCGACATGGACGTGTCGCAACTGCGCGAGAAGCCGGCCGGGCGCCAGCCCATCGACACCCGCACCATCCCGCTCGGCCGGCTCAACGACGTGATCGCGGCGGTCGGCCGCGCGCTCGAGCGCGGCGAGCGCGTCTACTGGGTCTGTCCCCTGGTCGAGCAATCGGAGGCGGTCGACCTCGCCGCCGCCGAGCAGCGGTTCCGCGAGTTGAAGCAACGCTTCGGCGACGTTGCCGACCTGGTGCACGGGCGCCTCAAGGGAGCCGAGAAGGACGCCGCCATGGCGCGGTTCGCGGCCGGCCAAGCGCGGCTTCTGGTGGCGACCACCGTGATCGAAGTCGGCGTCGACGTCCCGGAGGCGACCGTGATGGTGATCGAGCACGCCGAGCGGTTCGGGCTCGCGCAGCTGCACCAGCTGCGCGGCCGCATCGGCCGCGGCCGCGAGCGCTCGACTTGCCTGCTGCTCTACAAGGCGCCGCTCGGCGAGACCGCGAAGGCGAGGCTCGCGATCCTGCGCGAGACCGAGGACGGCTTCCGCATCGCCGAGGAAGATTTGCGGCTGCGGGGCGAAGGCGACGTGCTCGGCATCCGGCAGAGCGGCATGCCCGGGTTTCGGGTGGCGCGCCTCGAAGTCCACGGGGCGCTGCTCGAGCCGGCGCGCAAGGACGCGATGCTCATGCTTTCGCGCGACCCCAATCTGGAGACGCCGCGCGGGGAGGCGCTGCGTCACCTGCTCTATCTGTTCGAGCGCGACGAGGCGATCCGGCTGCTGCGGGCGGGGTGACGAGCGCGCTTGCGCTCGTCATCCCGGAGCCCGAGCGAAGCGAGGGCATCCGGGATCCATGATCACGGAGCTGACTGTGTGCATGGATCCCGGCTCGCGCTCGCCCGGACAAGTCCGGGCTCGCTTGGCCGGGATGACGACCCCTTCGGGGTCCTCACTTCGCCGGGGCTGCGGTCCGGCTGGCCTTGGCGAGCCGCGCGGTCTCAGCGAGCGCCGCGATGTTCTTCTGCGCATCGCCGGCGCCGCCCCCGCCGGGCTGGATCATGCCCGCGGTCATGATCAATTTCGCCGCCTCCTCGACCGGAATGTCGAGCTCGATGATCTCGCGGCGCGGCACATAGAAGAAAAACCCGGTGGTCGGATTGGGCGTGCACGGCATGAACACGGAAACATGCTCCTCCTGGGTCGGCAGCCGCGCGGTGATGTCGGATCCCGGCGGGGTCGACAGGAACACCAGCGACCACATGCCCGGGGCGGGGAACTCCACGAGGCCCACGGTCCGGAAGGTCGACGCCGATTTCGAGAACAGCGTCTCGAACACCTGCTTCAGGCCGCGGTAGACCGGACGAACCACCGGCATGCGCCCGAGCAGGTTTTCGCCGAACTCGACGAACTTGCGGCCGACGAAATTCGCGGTGAAGAACCCGAGCAGGGTGAGCGCGATGAACGCGATGATGAGGCCGAGCCCGGGAATTTTTACCGGCAGATAGGTCTCCGGCCGGACCGCCACCGGAAACAACGGCCGCACCAGGTCATCGACCCAGGTCACGAACGACCAGACGAGATAGATCGTGATCGCGACCGGGCCCGCGACCACCAGACCGGTCAGGAAATAATTGCGGATGCGGCCGGCAAACCCGTGGGACGCGGGAGCCTCTCCGGGCGGCGCGAGCGCTTCCTCGACGTGCTTGAGCTCGGAATTGTCGGTCATTCGTAATCCGATTGATAATTACGCCGCGAGCGTCTCGCTTCTTCTCCCTCCCCTGGAGGGGGAGGGTCGATGCCGAGCGAATGCGAGGCATCGGGGTGGGGTGACTCAGCTCCACCCCCACCCGGCTCGCGTTCTTCGAACGCTCGCCGACCTCCCCCTCCAGGGGGAGGTGGGGAGATCTTGGCGAATCACCAGGGCCGCTTATTCCACGGTGACGGATTTGGCAAGGTTGCGGGGCTGATCGACGTCGGTGCCCATGACCACCGCCGTGTGATAGGCGATGAGCTGCACCGGGACGGCATAGACCAGCGGCGTTGCCGTCGAGGCCATTTCCGGCAGGATCAGCGTCGCCAAGGTCTCGATCCCGGCTTCGCGCGCACCCTTGGGGTCGGTGACGAGGATGATCTTTCCGCCCCGGGCCGCGACCTCCTGCATGTTGGAGGCGGTCTTTTCGAACACCCGGTCGAACGGCGCGATCACCACGACCGGCAACGTCTCGTCGATCAGCGCGATCGGCCCGTGCTTGAGCTCGCCGGCCGCATAGCCTTCGGCGTGGATGTAGGAGATCTCCTTGAGCTTCAGGGCGCCTTCGAGCGCGATCGGGAAGCTGGTGCCGCGGCCGAGATAGAGCGCGTCGCGGCTTTTCGCGAGCTCCCGGGCGAGATGCTCGATCTGCGGCTCGAGCCCCAGCGCCTGGATCATGTGTCCCGGAACCCGGATCAGCGCCTGCGCGAGCTTTTGCTCGTCCTCGGCCGAGAGCACGCCGCGCGCCCGGCCCGCCGCGACGGCGAGGCAGGCGAGCGTCGCGAGCTGGCAGCTGAATGCCTTGGTCGAGGCGACCCCGATTTCCGGGCCGGCGAGCGTCGGCATCACCACGTCGCTTTCGCGGGCCATGGTCGAGCCCGGCACGTTGAGGACCGAGAGCACGTGCTGGCGCTGCTCGCGCGCGTAGCGCAGCGAGGCGAGCGTGTCGGCGGTCTCGCCGGACTGCGAGACGAAGATGGCGAGGTCGCCGGCGCGGAGCGGCGGCGCGCGGTAGCGGAACTCCGAGGCGACGTCGACGTCGGCGGGCAGATGCGCAAAGCGTTCGAACCAATATTTGGCGATGAGCCCGGCGTAATACGCGGTGCCGCACGCCGAGATCGACAGCCGCTCGATGGCGCGGAAGTCGAACGGCAGCGGCTCGGGAAGCTCGACGCGCTCGGCGCTCATGTCGAGGTAGTGCGCCAGCGTGTGCCCGACGACCTCCGGCTGCTCGTGGATCTCCTTGGCCATGAAGTGGCGATAATTGCCCTTGTCGAGCAGCAGCCCCGAGGCCGCCGATTTGAGCACCGGCCGCTTCACTACGCGCCCGGAGGCATCGCGGATTTCGACGCCGCTGCGCCGTACCGCCGCCCAGTCGCCGTCCTCGAGATAGCTGATGGCATCCGTGAACGGCGCCAGCGCGATCGCGTCGGACCCGAGATACATCTCGCCCTCGCCGTAGCCGACCGCGAGCGGCGGGCCCTTGCGGGCACCGACCAACAGGTCCTCCTCGCCGTCGAACAGGAACGCAAGCGCAAAGGCGCCGCGCAGCCGCGGCAGCGCCGCGGCGACCGCCTCGAGCGGGCCGCGGCCCTGCTTCATCTCCTCGCTCACGAGGTGGGCGACGACCTCGGTATCGGTGTCGGTCTTGAACTTCGCGCCCTTGGCGGCGAGTTCCTCGCGCAGCTCGCGGAAATTCTCGATGATGCCGTTGTGGACGACG
>VAZU01000011.1 GCA_005884745.1 Alphaproteobacteria bacterium | reverse complement strand
CGTTTTTGTTCCCGCTTGCAGGTCATGTCGGAATCAGGACCCTGAGGGTCCGCGATCAGGACCCTGGGGTTAAGTCAGGACGGCACTTTTCCGGTCAATCCGACGTCGGCAAGCTTCCCGAGACCGAAGGCTCCTCCAGGCATATTCATGAAGGAAATGACCTATTCGTGAAGAAGATGCCGCGCCGCGCAATGGGGGTGGCGCAGTGTGATTTACTTCTTTTCGTCGGTGGGCTTCGGCTTCACGCTTTGCCAAGGATCGCTCAGAGGCTTCGGGCTTGTCGCCCACGACGACCCTTTCGTGGCACGCTCGTATTGCTCATCGATCTGCTTGGCATCGCGTCGCTGCTGCGCCTTCGGGTCTTCTTGGGAATGCGCGGAGGAGATTGCCAATAAGCCGATCATCATCGCCGGCACCGCGATCTTTCTCATCGTCACCCTCCCGAAAGCGACCCGCAAAGCCGGCCTAGGCGTTCCACCTACGCCGGGGCTAGGATCATTGTAAGGCAGCCCCAAGCGCCGGAAAAGATGTCCTCATTCGACGTGCGGACGTGAAGCAATGCGCGCTCAGCCATATGTTTTGCGCCTGCGGGCCCCATGCTCGAGGGGTGCAACGGGGATTACGAATCCCGCTAGGTGGGTTTGCCCATCCGCTAAGACCGGCCACTGTCGGATTCAATTTGGGCCGCCCCGGGGCCAACACCGGCCAGTACCGGTCCCGCGAAAAAAGAACATTGCGAAGACGATATTACCGTCGGCAGGGAACTCACTTACCAAACGCCTCAACACTGAAAGGCCGCACGGGAAAACCCAGCGTAAAGCAAAAACGAAGGCCGGAGATAACGAGCAAACGCCAATCCGAGCGGTTCTAGGAACCGCTTGGGAGGTTGGCGCGGACGAAGGCAGCGGCGCCTTCGAACGCACGTTGTCCAGCCTTGCGCCGCCTAAGGAGCGCCCGCCGGGCTGTTCCACTACCAGCTTGGCTCGGGGCGGCCTCAGCCCGAACCGCCGGGGCCGCCTTAATTACTATTGGGTACGGCAAATCCGATATTGCCATTGCACACGGCAATATCGCCCTTGCGAAGTGAGAACAAACCGTGTACACTCCTGCGATCGAATAGGGGAGGGGACGCCTCGTTCCCAATCGTTGCTGGCGTTTGGAAACCCGGTCATAAGGATCGCGAACATGTCACATGCTGCGCTACGTCTCGTCGAAGGATCGTCCATGGACAAATCGAAGGCCCTCGATGCCGCGCTCGCCCAGATCGAGCGCAATTTCGGCAAGGGCTCGATCATGCGGCTCGGCAAGAACGACCGCTCGATGGACATCGAAACCATCCCGTCGGGCTCGCTCGGGCTCGACATCGCGCTCGGGGTCGGCGGGCTGCCGCGCGGCCGGGTGGTCGAGATTTTCGGCCCGGAATCCTCGGGAAAAACCACGCTGGCGCTCCATACCGTCGCCGAGGCCCAGAAGAAGGGCGGCATCTGCGCCTTCATCGACGCCGAGCACGCGCTCGACCCGGTCTATGCCCGCAAGCTGGGCGTCGTCGTCGACGACCTCCTGATCTCGCAGCCCGACACCGGCGAGCAGGCGCTCGAAATCGCCGACACGCTGGTGCGCTCGGGCGCGATCGACGTGCTCGTCATCGATTCGGTCGCCGCGCTGGTGCCGCGCGCCGAACTCGAGGGCGAGATGGGCGACGTCCAGCCCGGCATGCAGGCCCGCCTGATGAGCCAGGCGCTGCGCAAGCTCACCGCCTCGATCTCGCGCTCCAACACCATGGTGGTCTTCATCAACCAGATCCGCATGAAGATCGGGGTGATGTACGGCAGCCCGGAGACGACGAGCGGCGGCAATGCGCTGAAATTCTACGCTTCCGTGCGCCTCGACATCCGCCGCATCGGCGTCATCAAGGAGCGCGAGGAGGTGGTCGGGAACCAGACCCGCGTCAAAGTCGTGAAGAACAAGCTCGCGCCGCCGTTCAAACAGGTCGAGTTCGACATCATGTACGGCGAAGGCATCTCCAAATCCGGCGAGATCCTCGATCTCGGGGTCAAGGCCGGCGTGGTGGAGAAATCCGGCGCCTGGTTCTCCTACGACAGCCAGCGCATCGGCCAGGGCCGCGAGAACGCCAAGGGATTTCTCAAGGCCAATCCGGACGTCACCGCAAAGATCGAGGCGGCGATCCGGCAGAACGCCGGATTGATCGCCGAACGGATTCTGGCGGACGCCGAGGGCGGCGCCGAGGAGGCGGCCGAAGGCTGAGCTTTTCGATCTCGACCGACGCTCGCCGCGAACCGTGAGCGAGCCGCGTGCTTCACCTTCTCCCCGCAGAAGCGGGGAGAAGGGGAGCGTCGCAGCGCCGCATTCCTGGACACGCCAAAAGCCCATCGCTAAAACCCGCGAACCCGTAGGGGCGGCCCGGCATTCTCTCCGGACCGGCAACAGCCCGTTCGCTAGCAGGACGCGCGAGGCGCGGCCGCGGGCGGGCTTCAAGGATTCCATGAGCGGCGTCAACGAGATCCGGTCGAGCTTTCTCGATTATTTCGCCCGGCACGGCCATCAGGTCGTGCCGTCCTCGCCGCTCGTGCCGCGCAACGATCCCACCCTGATGTTCACCAATGCCGGCATGGTGCAGTTCAAGAACGTGTTCACCGGGGTCGAGAAGCGCCCCTACGCGCGGGCGGTCACCGCGCAGAAATGCGTGCGCGCCGGCGGCAAGCACAACGACCTCGACAACGTCGGCTATACCGCGCGCCATCACACGTTTTTCGAGATGCTCGGCAATTTCTCGTTCGGCGATTATTTCAAGGACCGCGCGATCGAGCTCGCCTGGGACCTGATCACCCGGGAGTTCGACCTGCCGGCGGAACGACTGTTGGTGACGGTGTTTTCCGAGGACGACCAGGCCTTCGACCTGTGGCGGAAAATCTCGGGGCTCCCGGAATCGAAGATCCTGCGAATCGCCACCGCGGACAATTTCTGGGCCATGGGCGACACCGGTCCGTGCGGCCCGTGCTCGGAGATTTTCTTCGATCACGGCGAGCACATTCCCGGCGGCCCCCCGGGTTCGCCGGATGAGGAAGGCGACCGCTTCATCGAGATCTGGAACCTGGTGTTCATGCAGTACGACCAGCTTCCCGGCGGCAAGCGCATCGACCTGCCGAAACCCTCGATCGACACCGGCATGGGGCTCGAGCGCATCGCCGCAGTGCTCCAGGGCACCCACGACAATTACGCCACGGACCTCTTCCGCTCGCTGATCCAGGCGGTCGCGCATGCAACGGGCGTCGATCCCGACGGCGCGCAAAAGGTCTCGCACCGGGTCATCGCCGACCATTTGCGCGCGGCCGCGTTCCTGATCGCGGACGGCGTGCTGCCTGGAAACGAGGGCCGCGGCTACGTGCTCCGCCGCATCATGCGCCGCGCCATGCGCCACGCCGAGCTGCTCGGCGCCAAGGAGCCGCTGATGTGGCGGCTGGTGCCGACCCTGGTGCGGGAGATGGGCCAGGCCTATCCGGAGCTCGACCGCGCCGAGGCGCTGATCGCCGAGACGCTGAAGCTCGAGGAGAGCCGGTTCCGCAAGACCCTGGAGCGCGGGCTTTCGATCCTCGACGAGGCGAGCCGCGGGCTTTCCCGCGGCGACCGCCTGGGCGGCGAGGTGGCGTTCACGCTCTACGACACCTACGGATTTCCGCTCGACCTCACCCAGGACGCGCTGCGCCCGCGCGGCATCGGCGTCGAGCTCGACGGTTTCAACAGCGCCATGGAACAGCAGCGCGTCAAGGCGCGGGCGTCGTGGGCCGGCTCCGGCGAGGCGGCGACCGACGCGTTGTGGTTCGCCTTGCGCGAAAAGGTCGGCGCGACCGAATTTTTGGGGTACGACACCGAAAGCGCGGAAGGCGTCGTTGCGGCGATCGTGCGCGACGGCCGCGAGGTCGAACGCCTCGAGGCCGGAGCAAGCGGCGCGATTATCCTCAACCAGACGCCGTTCTACGGCGAATCCGGCGGTCAGGTCGGCGACATCGGCACCATGAGCGGCGAGGGCGTGCGCTTCCGCGTCGCCGACACGCAAAAGCGCGCCGGCGACCTCATCGTGCATTCCGGCACCGTCGAGGCGGGCGTTCTGCGAGTAGGCGCGGCGCTGGCACTCGAAGTCGATGACGCGCGAAGAAACCTAATCCGCGCCAATCATTCGGCGACGCATCTTCTGCATGAGGCCTTGCGGCGGGTGCTCGGCGATCACGTCGCGCAAAAAGGCTCGCTGGTCGCGCCCGACCGGCTGCGCTTCGACTTCTCGCATCCCAAGCCGATGAGTGAAGCGGAGATCGAGCGCGTCGAGGATCTCGCCAACGACAAGGTGCTGGAGAACGCCGAGGTCACGACGCGGCTGATGGCGGTCGACGAGGCGATCGCCGACGGCGCGCGGGCGCTGTTCGGGGAGAAATACGGCGAGGAGGTCCGCGTCGTCGCCATGGGCAACGCCGGCAATGCGCTCGGCTGGTCGGTCGAGCTGTGCGGCGGCACCCACGTCAAGCGCACCGGCGACATCGGGCTCGTGAGCATCGTGTCCCAGGGCGCGGTCGCGGCCGGGGTGCGCCGCATCGAGGCGATGACCGGCAATCTCGCGCGGCGGCATTTGACCGGGGAAAGCCGCAGGCTCGAGCAGCTTGCGCAGCTGCTCAAGGTGCCGGTCGGCGAGATCGACACGCGCCTGACGCAGATGCTCGAGGAGAGGAAGCGCCTCGAGCGCGATCTCGGCGAGACCAGGAAGAAGCTCGCCATGGGCGGCGGCAGCAGGTCGGACGACGGCATTCGCACGGTCGGCGAGGTGAAGCTGCTCGCGCGTGCCGTCGATGGCGTCGACCTCAAGGACCTCAAGGGCCTCGTCGACGAGGGCAAGAAGCAGGTCGGCTCCGGCGTCGTCGCCATCGTCGGCGTGACCGGGGAGGGCAAGGCCGGGATCGTCGTCGGGGTCACGTCGGACCTCACCGCGCGCTACAACGCTATCGAGCTGGTGCGCAAAGGCGCGGAAGCGCTCGGCGGCAAGGGCGGCGGCGGCAGGCCCGACATGGCCCAGGCGGGCGGGCCCGACGGGTCGAAAGCGCAAGCCGCGCTCGATGCCGTCGCCGCCATGATCGGCGGCTCACAAGCTCGCAGCAATTAGACTAGTTCGCTGCTGAGCTGCCGGGGTGGGGTGATGGAAGCTCATTCCCACCCGGCTCGCCCCGGATCAGGTCCGGGGCTTGCCGACTTCCCCCCTCCAGGGGGAGGTGGGCGAACGCTGCGCCATCCATGCGCGCTTGTCCGGCCGCCTCGGCCAGCGCGGCCCGGACTTTTCGGGCGAGATCGTCGCGGCGATAGGGTTTGCTCAAGAGCTGCGCGTCCGCATCGAGCTCGCGGTTCTTGACCGCCGCCGTCTCGGTGTAGCCGGACGTGAACAGCACGGCGATGCGCGGAAAGCGCGAGCGCGCGCGCCGAGCGAGCGCGGCCGCCTTGATCGAGCCGGGCATCACCACGTCGGTGAACAGCAGGTCGACGGCGGCGGATTGCTCCAGAAGCTCGAGCGCTTGATCGGCGTCTCCCGCCTGCAGCACGCGATAGCCGAGGTTCTCCAGCACGTCGACGGCGCCGGCGCGGACGTCGACGTCGTCCTCGACGACGAGGACGGTCTCGCTGCCGCCCTCGACCGGCTGCAACGGCTCGGCGCCCGTCCATTCCGCCGCGTGCGCCGCCCGCGGCAGATAGATTTTCACCGCGGTGCCGTGGCCGAGCTCGCTGTAGATGCGGATGTGGCCGCCGCTCTGCCGCACGAAGCCGTAGACCTGCGGCAGGCCGAGACCCGTGCCTTGCCCCTCCGGCTTGGTCGTGAAGAACGGCTCGAAGGCGCGCGCCTGGACCGCGGGCGCCATGCCGGTCCCGGTGTCGGTCACCGCCAGCATGACATAGGAGCCGGCTGCGACGTCGGCCTGGTGCGCCGCATAGGCTGCATCGAGCGAGGTATTGGCCAATTCGATCGTCAGCTTGCCGCCATCCGGCATGGCGTCGCGCGCGTTGATCGCGAGGTTGAGCACCGCATTCTCGATCTGCGCGGGATCGGCCAGCGTGTTCCACAGCCCCTCGGCGATCACGGTGGCGACCTCGATGCGCTCGCCCAGCGTGCGGCGAAGCAGGTCCGCCATCTCGGTCATCATGCGGCCGAGATTGACCACGCGCGGCTCGAGCGGCTGGCGGCGGGCGAAGGCGAGGAGCTGACGGGTGAGCTGCGCGGCGCGCTCGGTTCCGGCGATCGCATTGACCACGCGGTCGCTGGCTTTGGCGTCGCCGGCAAGCTGCGGCGCAAGCAGATCGAGGTTGCCGCGGATGATCTGCAGCAGATTGTTGAAATCGTGGGCGATGCCGCCGGTGAGATGCCCAATCGCCTCCATCTTCTGCGCCTGTGCGGCGACTTCCTCGGCCTGCACGCGGCGCGTCACGTCGATGCTCGAAAACAAAAATCCGCCATCGCCGGTCGGGTGCGCGCCGATCTCGATGGTGCGCTGCCCGATTCGGCCGTGGAACATCGCGTCCTCGCCGGCCGGCTCCTGGCCGGCCCGCGCGCGGGCCGATTGCAGCATGCTGGTGGAGCGCTCGGCGTCGCGCGCGAGCACCGCATCGAGCCGCGTGCCCCGGGCTGCAAATTCCTGCGGCAGCTCGAGCTGCTCGAAAAAACGCTGGTTGAAGGCCTGCAGCCGCCCGCCGGCGTCCCAGGCGGCAATGCCCTCGCGGGTGTGGTCGAGGGTCGCCTGCAGCAGCCCGGCTTTCAGCGCGGCGTCGGCCTGCGCCCGGCGCAGCTGGCTGTTGCGGCGCACCAGCAGCAATTGCGCGATCGCGAGCGCAAACAGCGCCGCCAGCATGGTGGCGATCGCCACCATCAAGGTTCGCCATTCCGTTTCGTCGACCGCGGCGGTGCGCGACGCGAGCAGCGTCTGCTCGTCCGCGATCAGCTCGTCGATAGTCCGGCGGATCGCCAGCATGGCTTCCCGGCCGGCCTCGGTCATAAGCTCGGCACGCGCCGCCTCGAAACCGGAACGGTCCAAGGCCTCGATCGTCGTCGCGAGCGCCGCAAGCTTGTTGTCGATCTCGCGCGAAAGCTCGGCCAGGCGCTTCTGCTGCGTCGGATTTTCCCGCGTCAGCTCCCGCAGTCTGGCGACGAGCTGCGGGATACGCGCCACCGCCTCGCGGTAGGGCTCGAGATACTCGGGCTGCTGGCTGATGACGTAGCCGCGCTCGCCGGTTTGCGCGTCCTGAATGCCGGAGAACAGCAGCCGCGCCGTGCCGATCACCTCGTGGGTGTGGACGACGAGATCGCGGCTGCTGCGCAGCCGGTGCGAGGAAACGAAAATCAGGAACGCGGACGCGATCAGCAGAACCGCGGTCGGAGCGATCACCAGCGCCGACGGACGGGTCTTTGCCGCCACAACCGCCTCCTTGTCAGGTCCGCTCGATACGACGCCGCCCCGGCACGGAGCAAGCCGGTGCCGAGGCCGGAACCGCGAATCGCCGGGCGTTGGTGCGAGGCGATTGAGTCGGTTCCGTGATGCGGGCGGCGACCGGCCCCTCCTCGCGGCGATTCATCGCACCGCACGCCGGAGGTTTTCGGCCACCTTGTCGAGGAAACCCTCGGTGGAGAGCCATTTCTGGCCGGGGCCCACGAGCAGCGCCAGATCCTTGGTCATGAATCCCGCCTCCACGGTGTCGACGCACACCGTTTCCAGCGTGGCGGCGAACGCGCCGAGCGCCGCATTGCCGTCGAGCTTGGCGCGATGGGCAAGCCCGCGGGTCCAGGCGAAGATCGAGGCGATGGAATTGGTCGAAGTCTCCGTGCCTTTCTGATACTCGCGATAGTGACGGGTGACGGTGCCGTGCGCCGCCTCGGCTTCCACGATCTTGCCGTCGGGCGTCATCAGCACCGAGGTCATCAGCCCGAGCGAGCCGAAGCCCTGCGCGACGGTGTCGGACTGCACGTCGCCGTCGTAGTTCTTGCAGGCCCAGACGTAGCCGCCCGGCCATTTGAGCGCCGAGGCGACCATGTCGTCGATCAGCCGATGCTCGTACACGAGCTTGCGCCGGGCGAACTCGGCCTTGAACTCCTTGTCGAAGACCTCCTGGAACAGGTCCTTGAAGCGCCCGTCGTAGGCTTTGAGGATGGTGTTCTTGGTCGACAGATAGACCGGGTAGTTGCGGGCGAGCCCGTAGTTCAACGAAGCGCGCGCGAAATCCGGGATGGAATCGTCGAGATTGTACATGGTGAGCGCCACCCCGCCGCCGGGAAACGCAAACACTTCGTGCTCGATCTTGCTGCCGTCCTCTCCGGCAAACGTCAGCGTCAGCCTGCCCTTGCCGGGAATGCGGAAATCGGTGGCGCGGTATTGGTCGCCGAACGCGTGACGGCCGATCACGATCGGCTTGGTCCAGCCCGGCACCAGGCGCGGCACGTTGCGGCAGATGATCGGCTCGCGGAAAATCACGCCGCCGATGATGTTGCGGATGGTGCCGTTCGGCGAGCGCCACATCTTTTTCAGCTTGAACTCGCGCACCCGCGCCTCGTCCGGGGTGATGGTCGCGCATTTGACCCCGACCCCGATGCGCTTGATCGCCTCGGCGGCCTCCACCGTCACCAAGTCGTCGGTCACGTCGCGGTGCTCGATGCCGAGATCGAAATAGACGAGCTCGATGTCGAGATAGGGAAGGATCAGCTTTTCCTTGATCGATTTCCAGATGATCCGCGTCATCTCGTCGCCGTCGAGCTCGACGACCGGATTGGCGACTTTGATCTTCGGCATGGAGCAGAGGGCCTTCGAGTCGGGCGCCGGACCAAGCTTCGACGGCGCAGCGCGGGTCGGCGGGCGGCGCGCGGCCGGGCGGCCGGGCAGCCGGGCGGCGTTCTTATGACCCGGCCGGAGCGGTCCTGCAAGCGGGCTTGTGCGTTGCGAAACGGGGGTGGGCAGGCGGCGCCGGAGACGTTACATCGGGCCCGGGACATCGAGCTTGGAGCCGCCATGCCCGGAGCCGGGACCGACAAGACCAAGCGCTGGACGCGGTCCGGCGGTCCGGTGGTGATTCTGGTCGAGCCGCAGCTCGCCGAGAACGTCGGGACCACGGCGCGCGCCATGGCGAATTTCGGCCTGGAACGGCTACGGCTCGTCAACCCGCGCGAGGATCCTTTGAGCCCGCGCGCCCTGGCGGCCGCCTCCGGCGCCGACCTCCTGCTCGAACGTGCCGAGCGTTTCGAGGAGCTCGAGAGCGCGATTGCCGACTGCACTATGGTGCTCGCCGCGACCGCGCGCGAGCACGATCAGGCGAAGCCCGTCGTGAGCCCCGAGCAGGCGGTGAGGGAGATGGCGCCGAGGATCGCGGCGGGCGAGACGGTCGCGGTCGTGTTCGGCCGCGAGCGCAACGGGCTGGAGAACGACGAGGTCGGGCTCGCCGACCGCATCCTCACCCTGCCGGTCAACCCCGCGTTCGCCTCGCTCAATCTCGCCCAGGCCGTGCTCGTCGTCGGCTACGAATGGTTCAAGCTGAAAACCTCGGGTGCGCTGCCGTTTCAAACGCCGGAGAAATCGCCGGCCGCTCCCAAGCAGCAGCTGCTGGCGTTCTTTGCCGATCTCGAGCGCGAGCTCGAAACGGTCGAGTTCTTCCGCCCGCCGGAAAAGCGCGAGACCATGGTCGTCAACCTGCGCAACATTTTTTCGCGCATGCAGGCCAGTCAGCAGGATGTCCGCACGCTCCACGGCGTGATCCTGGCCATTGCCGAGGGCCGCAAAGGCCCGGCGCGGGGCGGCGTGCTCGACGGCGAGGAAGCGGAAATGCTGCGGGCGCTGCTTGCCGAGCACGGGCAAGGCCGCGTGCCCTCCGAACGCGGGCCGGTGCGGGGGCTCGCGCGGCTGCTCCGCCGCAATCCCACCGAGGCCGAGCGCGCTTTCTGGACTGCGCTCGTCAACGACCGCCGCTTCGCCGGATCGGGGTTCAAGCGCCAGGTGCCGGTCGGCCCGCACATCACAGATTTCGTATCGTTTCCGCTGCGCATCGTGCTCGACCTTAAGCCCGAGGAGGAGAGCGTTGAGGCGGCGGCAGCGCGAGCCGCCAAACGTGCCTGGCTCGCCGAGCGCGGTTACCGGGTGATCGAGATTCGTGCCGCCGACGCCGAGCGTGACGTCGGCAGATTGCTCGACGAGCTGGCGCCGGTCATCGCCGCGAGAAGCGCCGGCGCGCCGCCGTCCCGATCGGATCCCCCGATCAGCGCCTGAGCTTCTGCAGCGCTGATGCGGCGGCGCCCCGCAGGAATCCCATGGCCGCTGCCGACCGCCAGGCGCGCGCTCGGGCGTCGCGCTCCGCGCGTCAGCCGGTCAGCTTGATCTGCTGGATCGCCTGCTCCAGCAGCTCGTCCATGGTGCGGCGAATCTGGTGATCGGACTGGACGACGCCCTTGGCATCGAAGTCGCGCCGGATCTTCTTGAACACATCGTGATCGCCCTCGGCGTACGCGGCCATCACCATTTCCCTGGCGTAGGCGTCGGCGTCGGCGCCGGAGAGGCCGAGCTTCTCCGCCGCCCACAGGCCGAGCATCTTGTTGCGCCGGGCGATCGCCTTGAACCGCAGCTCCTCGTCGTGCGCGAAGCGTTTTTCGAACTCCTCCTCGCGTTTGTCGAAGGTGGTGGGCATGTCGGGCCTCGCGTGCGGTCGGGAAATGCGTCAGCGGCTTGCATAAAGGGTTGGAATCCCCAAATCAACTCGGCCCGCGGACGCCCCCCCGGGGAGAACCGGCGGGCGCGATTGTGCTCCCGATGATCATCGGCTAGGTTGCCCGAGCGGTCGGGCAGGCAGCTCTTGAGTCGTGCCGCCCGGTCCCTCCGCCGCGGACCTCGTAGCCTCACTGGAGCCCCGGCAACTATGGACTTCCTCAAGCCACGGTACATCCCGATGAGCCGCCGCCGCCGCATCTATGAAGGCAAGGCGAAGGTCCTCTATGAGGGCCCCGAGCCGGGAACGCTGATCCAGCATTTCAAGGACGATGCGACCGCCTTCAATGCGAAAAAGCATGAGGTGATCGAAGGCAAGGGCGTGCTCAACAACCGCATCTCGGAGTACCTGTTCCAGCACCTCAACGACATCGGCGTGCCGACCCATTTCATCCGCCGGCTCAATATGCGCGAGCAATTGATCCGGGAGGTGGAGATCATCCCGCTGGAAGTGGTGGTGCGAAACGTCGCGGCAGGCTCGCTGAGCCAGCGGCTCGGGATCGAGGAAGGTACCCAGCTGCCGCGGTCGATCATCGAGTTCTACTACAAGAACGACGCGCTCGGCGATCCGATGGTATCGGAGGAGCACGTCACCGCGTTCGGCTGGGCGACACCCCAGGAGATCGACGACATCATGGCGCTCGCCATCCGGGTCAACGATTTCCTGTCCGGGCTCTTCCTCGGTGTCGGCATAAGGCTCGTCGATTTCAAGATGGAATGCGGCCGGCTGTGGGAAAACGAGATGATGCGCATCGTCGTCGCCGACGAGATCTCGCCGGATTCCTGCCGGCTGTGGGACATCAAGTCGAACGAGAAGCTCGACAAGGACCGCTTCCGTCGCGACCTCGGCGGACTGCTCGAGGCCTACACCGAAGTGGCCAAGCGGCTGGGCGTCATGAGCGAGAACGAGCGCCCGCAAGGCACGGGGCCGATCCTGGTCAAGGGCTGAGTCTCGAGCCTCTCGTAACCCGATGGGGCGGCGCGGCCGCGTAATCCGGGAGCGGCTTTCCGGATTTCGCTTGCTCCATCCGGGCTACGGTTCCCGGGTTGAGCCGGGCACGCAGGAATGTTACCGGGGGCCACGCGGCCCCCGGTCGCTTTCGCCCCTCGAGGGCGTTGCCATGCGGAGATGGCGTTTTGCGCGCACGCGTCACCGTAACCTTGAAATCCGGTGTGCTCGACCCGCAGGGAAAGGCCATCGAAGGCGCGCTCAAGGCGCTCGGAATCGCCGGCGTGGCCAGCGTGCGCCAGGGCAAGGTGTTCGACATCGAGCTCGAAGGTGAGGATGTCGCGCGGGCCGAGGGCGCGCTGAAAGACGCCGCCGAGAAGCTCCTGGCCAATCCCATCATCGAGAATTACCGCATCGAGGTGGTGGGATGACGTTTACGCGCGCCGCACGCCTGATGCTGGCGTTGTTGCTGGTCGGCCTGGCCGGCGCTGCCGGCTCGGCGGCCCGGTCCGGAGCCGACAGACCCGAGCAAACCTGGACCGAGATCAGCTGGCCGTTCCTGCTCGACGAGTGGGGCGCCGGGCAGGCGTTCCGTTGCGAGGACAAAGCGTGCGGGCTCGAGGCGCGGCTCTTCGTCCGCGCGAAGCGCGGCTTCTGCAATTGCTTCCAAGGGGTGGCGGACGATGCAGAAGTCGACCGGCTGACCGATTTCGAATTCTTGGGCGGCCCCTCGCGGCCGCTGGGACCGGGACGGGCGATCGCGATCGGCGACAGGTCGGGACGGGTACGCTCGTTTGCGGTCGACGGCGCCAAGGCGCCGTCCCGGCGCGCCGTCTCGCTCGTCGTCGCCAAGGACTGCGAGGCGCTGGTTGCCACCCTGATCGCCGATCGCGAGGTTGCGGCCGCGGCGGCGGATGTGGCGATCGTAGCCTTGCTGCCGCGGACCCTCGTTGCCAATTTACCTTGAGACGAACACGACCCGCCATGAAATCCGCCGTCCTCATTTTTCCCGGCTCGAACCGTGAGCGGGACGCGGCCCGCGCGCTCAAGCTGATCTCCGGGCATGCGCCCGCCATGGTGTTCCACGCCGAGACCGAGCTGCCGGCGGGGACCGATCTCGTCGTGCTCCCCGGCGGATTTTCCTATGGGGATTACCTGCGCTGCGGCGCGATCGCGGCGCACGCGCCGATCATGGAAGCGGTGCGCAGCCACGTCCGCCGGGGCGGGCTGGCGATCGGCATCTGCAACGGTTTTCAGATTCTCTGCGAGGCGGAATTGCTGCCGGGCGTGTTGCTGCGCAATTCCGGAATCAAGTTCCTGTGCCGGGAAGTGTGCCTGCGCATCGAGCGCTCCGACACCCCGTTCACGCGCGGCTACAATGCGGGCCAAGTGATCCGTGTGCCGATCGCGCACGGGGAGGGCAGCTATTTCGCCAGCCCCGCCACGATCGCCCGGCTCGAGAACGAGGGGCGGGTGCTGTTCCGCTACACGGCTCCGGACGGGTCGCGCAACGAGGCATGGAACGTCAACGGCTCGACCAATGCCATTGCGGGCGTGCTCTCGGAAAAGCTCAATGTGCTCGGATTGATGCCGCATCCGGAAAACCACGTGGAATCCGCGATCGGCTCCACCGACGGACGAGGGTTTTTCGCCGGGCTGGTGGCGCATTTCGCGCAAGCCGCATAGCTAGCAGGCGAGAACCAAATCAAAGGCCGAACCGAACTTGCTGATGCAGCAACCAGCCGCGATTCCCAAAGAACCAGCGCTGCCGAACGAGCCGAAGATCACCCCGGAGCTCGTGGCCGAGCACGGCCTCACGCCGGAGGAGTACGCGCGCGTCCTAGATTTGATCGGCCGCGAGCCGACGCTGACCGAGCTCGGCATCTTCTCGGCCATGTGGAACGAGCACTGCTCGTACAAATCCTCCAAGGTTCATCTCAAGACGCTACCCACCGAGGCGCCGTGGGTGATCCAGGGGCCCGGCGAGAACGCCGGCGTGATAGCCATCGGCGATGGCCTCGCGCTCGTTTTCAAGATGGAGAGCCACAACCATCCGAGCTACATCGAGCCCTATCAGGGCGCCGCGACGGGGGTCGGCGGCATCCTGCGCGACGTGTTCACCATGGGCGCGCGCCCGATCGCGTGCCTGAATTTCCTGCGCTTTGGCGACCCGGCGCATCCGCGCACCCGCCATCTCGTCGCCGGCGTGGTCGCCGGCATCGGCGGCTACGGCAATTCTTTCGGCGTGCCGACGGTCGGCGGCTCGGTCGGCTTCCATCGGCGCTACGAGGGCAATTGCCTGGTCAACGCCATGGCGGTCGGCCTCGCGCCCGCGGACAGGATTTTCTACGCCAAGGCGACGGGCGTGGGAAAACCGATCGTCTACCTCGGCTCCAAGACCGGGCGTGACGGTATCCACGGCGCCAGCATGGCGTCCGCCGAGTTCGGCGCGGACTCCGAGGAGAAGCGGCCGACGGTGCAGGTCGGCGATCCCTTCTCCGAAAAGCTGCTGCTCGAAGCGTGTCTGGAGATCATGGCGAAGGATTGCGTCGTCGCCATCCAGGACATGGGCGCGGCGGGCCTGACCTGCTCGGCCGCGGAGATGGGAGCGAAGGGCGACCTCGGCGTGACGCTCGATCTCGACAAGGTGCCGTGCCGCGAAACCGGCATGAGCGCCTATGAAATGATGCTCTCCGAGAGCCAGGAGCGCATGCTCATGGTGCTTGAGCCGGAAAAGGAGGCGGAGGCCGAGGAAAT
>VAZU01000228.1:3802-7491 GCA_005884745.1 Alphaproteobacteria bacterium | reverse complement strand
GGTGTACGGCCTCATGGCGCTCGGCCTCTCGGTGATCTTCGGCGTGGTGCGCGTCGTCAATTTCGCCCATGGCGAGCTCACCGTGGTCGCCATGTATTCGGCGTTCCTGCTGTTTCAGACGCTGGGCCTGGACCCGCTGCTGGCATCGATTCCGATCGCGGCGGTGTTCTTCGGCCTCGGCTATCTGCTGCAATCGCTGCTGATCAATCCGTTCATCGGCCGCCCCGAGCACGAGCAATTCATCCTCCTGGTCGGGCTGGCCATCCTCATCGTGAACGGGCTCTTGATGATCTTCGGCCCCGACGCGCGTCCGGTCAGTCTCGCCTATGGGTTCGACAGCTATCTGGTCGGCCCGCTCATGCTCGACAAGGTCCGGGTGTTTGCCGCGGTTGCGGCGCTCGCCTTCGCGTGCGGATTGTTCGCGTTCTTCCGCTACACCAGGACCGGGACCGCGATCCGGGCCTGCGCCGACAATCTCATCGGCGCGGCCGTGGTGGGCTTGAACGTCAAGCGGCTCTACGCGCTGACGTTCGGCATCGGGCTCGCCTGCGTCGGTGCCGCCGGCGCGCTGATGGCGACCATCGCCGATGCGGCGCCGGGCCTCGCCTCGGCTTACACCCTGCTCGCCTTCACCATCGTCATCATCGGCGGGCTGGGATCGATGGCCGGCGCGCTCCTGGGCGGCGTGCTCATCGGGGTCTCCGAGGCGCTGGCGGGGTTCTTCGCCGCGCCCTCGATGAAAAGCATGTTCTCGTTCGGCCTGTTGATCGCGGTGCTGGTGCTGCGCCCGCAAGGCCTGCTCGGACGCCGCGCGTGAGCGCGCTGTGGGCAGATACGCCGCTGCGCGGCCGCGTGCTCGCCGCGGTGTTGCTCGCCGCTTTTCTGGCCGCGCCGCTGATCGCCGACCGCTATCTCATCAGCGTGCTGATCCTGGTGCTGTATTTCGCCTACGTCGGCCAGGCCTGGAATCTGCTGATGGGCTTCGCCGGGCAATTGTCGCTCGGCCACGCGCTCTATCTGGGCATCGGTGCCTATGTGGCGGCGGCGCTGTGGATCCATTTCGGGGTGGGACCGTGGCTCGGCGTGTTTGCCGCAATCCCGATCGCGGCGCTCGGCGGGGCGTTCATCGGCTGGCTCGGCTGGCGGTTCAGCATCGAGGGGGTGTATTTCGCGCTGCTCACCATCGCGTTTGCCGAGTTCACCCGCATCGGCTTCGATCATTGGGATTTCACCGGCGCCTCCGCCGGATTCTTCCTTCCCATCGGCGGCGAGGCGGCGGCGCAATGGTGGAACCTCGGCGGCGGTCCGCTGCTGTTCTATTACGTCGCGCTCGCGCTCGCGACCGGGGCCACCGGGCTCATTGCCGGGCTGCGGCGCTCGGCGCTGGGCTATCGCTGGCTCGCGGTGCGCGAGGATGCGGAGGCCGCGCGCGCGCTCGGCATCAACATATTCCGCGCCAGAATGGCGGCGATGCTGATCTCGTCGAGCATGACGGCGGTCGCCGGGGTGTTCTACGCGTTCTATTACCGCAATCTGTTTCCCGCGCAGGTGTTCGACATCGGCCGTTCGATCGAATTGATCCTGGCTCCGATCATCGGCGGGCTCGGCACGGTGTTCGGCCCGATCGTCGGCGCGCTGATCCTCACCCCGCTCGGCGAGGCGCTGATCGCCGCCACGCAACGTCTCGGCCTCGACGCGCCCGGCACCAAGGCGGTGTTCTACGGGCTCGCGCTGATGGTCATCATCTGGTTGCGGCCGAACGGGGTGTGGCCGTGGCTCGCCGGCGTGCTCGGGATCCGGAGCAAAGGCCCATGACCGCGCTGTTGGCGATCGAGAGCGTGAGCAAACGCTTCCGCGGATTGCGCGCGGTCGACCGCGTCAGCTGCGAAATCCTGCCCGGGCAGGTCTTCGCCGTGATCGGCCCCAACGGCGCCGGCAAGACCACGCTGTTCAGCATGGTCGCCGGCGTGTTGCGTCCCGACGAGGGCACCATCACGTTCGCGGGCGAGCGGATCGACGGCAGGCGCCCGGACGAGATCGCCCGGCGCGGCATCGGCCGCACCTTTCAGAACGTACGGCCGTTCCCGGCGCTCTCGGTCGAGGACAACGTCGTCATCGGAGCGCTGCTGCACGCCAAAGACATGGAGGAAGCGCTGGAGAGGGCGCACCAAGTGATCTGGCAGCTCGATCTGTTCGCAAAACTGCGCCAGCCGGCCGCCGCGCTGGCGCTGCCGGACCGCAAGCGCCTCGAGCTCGCCCGCGCGCTCGCGACACGGCCGAAATTGTTGCTGCTCGATGAAGTCATGGCCGGGCTGCGGCCGACCGAGACCGACCAGATGGTCGCCATCCTGCGCGAGCTCAACCGCACCACCGGGGTGACCATCCTGCTGATCGAGCACGTCATGCGCGCGGTGATGGCGCTCGCCTCCCGCGTCCTCGTGCTGCATCATGGCGCGGCGATCGCCGACGGCACGCCCGAGGAGGTGGTGCGCGACCCCGCCGTGATCCAATCCTACCTCGGCGCGGAGGCGCTCTAGATGCTGCTCGTCGAGGAGCTCGACCTGTTCTACGGCGACGCCCAGGCGCTCGACCGGGTTTCGCTATCCGTCGACCCGGGATCGATCGTCGCCATCGTGGGCGCCAACGGCGCCGGCAAGACTTCGCTGATCCAGACCATCGCCGGCATGCATCGCCCGGCTCGCGGCAGCATCCGGTTCCGCGGGACCGAGATCGGCGGCCTGCCGAGCCATCGCGTGTGCAATTTCGGCATCGGCCAGGTCGCCGAGGGCCGGCAGATTTTCCCGACGCTCAGCGTCAACGAGAATCTCGAGGTCGGCGCCATGCTGCCGCGCGCCCGGGGACAGCGCGCGCAGAATCGCGAGCGGGTGTTCGCGCTGTTCCCGCGATTGGCCGAGCGCAGCCGGCAGTCGGCCGGGACGCTGTCGGGCGGCGAGCAGCAGATGCTCGCGATCGGCCGCTGCCTCATGGGCGCGCCGGAGCTCGTCATGTTCGACGAGCCTTCGCTGGGGCTCGCTCCGAACGTCGTCCACGACGTGCTCAAGACGATCCGCGAGCTCAATATCGACGGGCTGACCTGCGTGCTGGTCGAGCAGAACGTCGCGGTGTCGCTGAAACTCGCCAGCCGCGCCTATGTGCTCGAAACCGGGCGGATCACGCTGAGCGGCAGCGGCTCGGCGCTGCTTGCGGACGATCGGGTGCGCCAGTCTTATCTCGGGCTATAGGGCCCCGCGCCGTGCTAGCGGCGCATCAGGGCCGCAAGCCCCGCCAGTCGCAACGTCAGCGGCGAATCGGGAATGAGGCCGCGCCACAGGCCCGGGACTCCGCGCTTCGCGGGCCGGGTCGCCAGCGGCGCACGGGCCAGGGTGCGGGCCAATTGCGCTTCGGAAACGCCGGTCAAGCCGTAGGGCGCGAGCGGCACTTCGCCGAACACTTCCTCGTCGGGGGCGAGAACCTGAATGGACGGGGCGCGCAAAACAACCTCCCTGGGCAATTGGGCCGCCGCGACGACCCGCGGCGGCACTGGCAGCCATCAACGCGCGGGAATGTCCGGAGTTCCGGCGGAGGGACGAACTTTGCATGCTTTTAGCTGATTCGAGCGCGAGTTCCCTTGCGCTAGCTCAATTTACCCAGCAGCTCGCAGAGGCGGCCTGCGTCCTCGTTCGAGAGCC
>VAZU01000228.1:389-3639 GCA_005884745.1 Alphaproteobacteria bacterium | reverse complement strand
TTCTCGAGCTCGACCGGCCGCATCCGCCCATTCGCCGCCCGCGACAGTTCGATGAGGGCGTCGTACCAGGCAAGCGGCGGGAAGCCCTCGGCTTTGAGGTCCGCCTCGACCGCCGCCAGCACATGCTGCTGCACGCGGACGAGGCGGGCCCAGGCGGCAACCGTTTGGGGGGAGGGCGATCGGTGCATGGCGCCCCATCCTATGGGGTTCATGCAATTGCATCAATCTTGACAGCAATCGCATGGGCTTCTATGAAAATGCAACTGCATGCTTGGCCGTTCGGCCGCTTCCCATTGTCAGCCCCAAGAGGAGATTTCGTCATGAAGCTCTATTTCTCGCCGGGAGCCTGCTCGCTCTCCCCGCACATCGTGCTGCGCGAAACCGGCGTCCCGTTCGAGCTCGAGCAGGTCGACCTCCGCGCCAAGAAAACCAAAGACGGCGCCGACTTTCTGCAGGTCAACCCCAAGGGCCAGGTCCCGGTGCTGGCGCTCGACGACGGCGACCGCCTCACCGAAGGGCCGGCCATCGTCCAATATATCGCCGACAAGGCGCCCGGATCGGGCCTCGTCCCGCCCGCCGGCAGCAAGGAGCGCTATCAGGTCCAGGAATGGCTCAATTTCATCACCTCGGAGCTGCACAAGAATTTCAGCCCGCTGTTCCGTCCCAATACGCCGGACGCCTATAAGCCCGTCGCCAAAGAGAACCTGGCCAATCGCTTCGGCTACCTCGATCACAAGCTCGCCGACCGCAAGTACCTGATGGGCGACCAATTCACGATCGCCGATGCCTATCTTTTCACCATCCTGAATTGGACCAAGTTCCAGTCGATCGACCTCGGCCAATGGCCCAACGTGAAGGCCTATGTGGAACGCGTCGGCGCGCGGCCCAAGGTCCAGGACGCCATGAAGGCGGAAGGCCTGCTCAAAGCGGCCTAGCAAAGCCTGCCCTGCCATTTCCGGCATGCGGCCGACCGGCCGCGGCCGGTTTTTTGCGAGCAGCGGGCGATCGGGCTCCCGCTTGCTCGGATCGCGGGTGATTGCAGCCGATGCGACGACCTGCCGCTCGGCGCTTCGGGGCGACGCCTTAAGCAATCGAGGAACCGCAACGGTGCTCGGCTAGGCGGTGCGGCCGTGATGGTGTATATCGTTCACACGCCGATAAGGCAGGTTACCGGGAGGAAAACGATGGCAAGATCGAGAATTACGCGCCGAACCGTATTGAAGCAGGCGGCGCTCGCCAGTGCGTCCATTCTGGCCGCCCCGTACGTCAGGACCAGCTACGCCGCCGGCAAGCTCACGCTGGGCTGCTGGGATCATTGGGTCCCGGGCGCCAACAACACTTTGACAAAACTATGCAACGAGTGGGGTGAAAAGAACCACGTCGAAATTCACATCGATTACATCACGTCGCAGGGCGAGAAGGACAAGCTTACCGCAGCCGCCGAATCCCAGGCCGGCACCGGTCATGACATCATGTCGCACCGCGACTGGGGCATCAACATTCATCGCCGCGTGCTCGAGCCGCTCGACGACGTAGTGAATGCGCTGATCAAGCAATACGGCCCGATCAGCCCGGTTGCGGAATACCTCGCCAAAATCGACGGCGTATGGCGCGGCGTGCCCACCACGGTAGGCAGCCAGGTCAAGCCGTGCTGCTCGCGCATCGACCTCTACAAGCAGCATACCGGCGTCGATCTCCAGGACCTGTTTCCGGCCGACGAGTCGAAATACGATAAGGCCAAGACGGATACCTGGACCTGGGATCTGTATCTCTCGACGGCGGAAAAGCTGTTCAAGGCCGGTTATCCAGTAGGCCTCCCCATGGGTCAAACCAGCGACGCAGTCGATTGGGTCGCGGCACTGTTCAAGTCCTTCGGCGTGGTGATGATCGACGCGAAGGACAACATCAAGATTGATTCCCCCGAGACCCGAACCGTCCTCGAATATCTCAAGAAGCTGATGGCCGTGAATCCTCCCGAGGTTTACGCCTGGGACGACGCCGGCAACAATCGCTGGCTCATCTCCGGCAAGGGCTCTAGCATCATGAACCCGCCGAGCGCCTGGGCGGTCGCCAAGCGCGACAATCCCAAGGTCGCGGAGAACTGCTGGACCCACGCCATGCCGCGCGGCCCCAAGGGCCGGTTCGTCGGCCAGCTGCCGCAATTGTACGGGGTTTGGAGCTTCTCCCCGAACAAGAGCGCCGCCAAGGAGCTGCTGCTCTATATCTCGCAGAAGGATTCGGCGCGTCAGCTCGTCGCGGCGTCGGTGGGCTACGACCTGCCGTCGTTCAAGAGCTTCTACGATTTCGATACCTGGAAGACGGTGGAGCCTCCGCTCGGCACCGTCTACAGCTATCCGCCGCGTGGCGACGAGGAGACCTCGATGGCCGGGCAACCCGCGCGGCCCGACGTCGGCTCGCAGATGTACAATCAAGCCGTCAACACGGTGATGGTGTCGAAATTCACGCAAGGAGGCGAGAAACTCGACGACGTCATCAAGTGGGCGCAAAGCGAGCTCGAGGGTTTCCTGCGCGCCTGACGGTCCAAATGGCGCGTCGGCACGCAATCCGGGTGTGAAAGCCGGCTCGAGCGTTGAAGCCCGAGCCGGCCCCTTGGTTGAGCGGGCCGCCGTCGCAAACACCGGACGAGAACCATGGTCGACACCGCTCACCGGCCACTGACCCGGTCCTTGGCAGCGCGGATGCTGGCGCCTTCCTTCGCCGGAAGTGGTCTGCACGGCTGGCTGCGGCGGCGCTCCGCGGTCGCCGTGCTGATGTGCCTGCCGCTGATGGTGATCGTCGGCGGCTTGGTGATCTATCCGGCGTTCTATTCGATCTATCTGTCGATGCTGAACAAGGCGCAAACGAAATTCATCGGCCTCGGCAATTTCACCTTCCTGCTCGGCCGCGACGTGTTCTGGATGGTGGCGGAGCAATCGGCGATCTTCGCCGTCACCGCCGTACTCTTCAAGGCGCTGATCGGGCTCGTCACCGCGCATCTCGTCAACAACCTGCCGACCAAGGGCCAGCGCAAATGGCGCGGCATGCTGCTGGTGCCCTGGGTGATCCCGCTGGCGCTCTCGACGCTGAGCTGGTGGTGGCTGTTCGATCCGACCCATAGCGCCTTCAACTGGCTGATCGAACAGCTCGGCGGCAGGGAGGTGGCTTGGCTCAGCGATCCGTATTGGGCGCGATTCTCGGTGATCCTGGTGAACGTCTGGTTCGGCGCGCCGTTCTTCATGATCATGTACCT